>VSOD01000170.1 GCA_009774655.1 Lachnospiraceae bacterium | reverse complement strand
CTCCCTGCACACCGTCTTTAACTTCGATAAGGCCACATCCAGAAACCGCATATTGATCAGGATACCGTCGTGGGCCAGCCGCATCACCTCACCGGCAAGGCTTCGTATTTGAAATTGTCTGTCTTCCTGTCGATCGTCCGGCATTGTGTCTCTCCATCATTGTTTTCATATTTCCTGTTCCTGCGCATGACAGTGCGGTTTTCGGCTTTTATCCCGCTGTATACATTTTTATAAAATAAAGCGCCAGCAGATGCCCCGGGTAGAACAGGTAGAAGAACCACTTGGAGAATGTCCTGCCCCGCTTCGCCCTTTTTCCGTTATAAAGAAACAGCACGACGATCGCCGACACCACCACGCCCGCACCGGACAAGAGGCCGCACGCTATTGCCTCCGGCACCGTGAACGTGTAGAATGGCGCAAACAGATACGTCTGTATCATCATGAAGGCAAAGAAAGCATAGCCCACGATATAGCCACGGATTATCCTGCGCCTCTCCCCTCTGCTGTCGTAAAACATTATGGTAAAAACAGGCGCTATCAGTGCCCAGTCTCCCACCACAGTAGCCAGTGTCAGGCAGATGCTCAACGTCGTTGCAAGCCCCCATCCCGGCGCCTTCTCTCTGACCACCAGAATCAGAAAACAACACAGAAGCGTATAGAGCATATTTAAATTGCCGAACCGGAAAGCAAGCATATAGGGAATCTGCGAGAGCAGCGCAAAGGCCAAAAGCCGCAGTCCGTACCGCTTCTTAGAGCGCGTGTATGCATATCCTTCCACCAGAAAATAACACATGGTCGGCGCCGTAAAATATCCGGCGTACTCAAATACAAATGCCGTCATACTTCCTGTGGTCAAGAACATATGCGATATATGATTGAGCAGCATCGTAAACATCGCGATGTACTTGATGACATCCCTGTTGAATATCCGTATGCCTGTTTCGGAAGATTCCATCCTGCAGCAGCCGCCTTTCTGTAACAACACATCTTCTTCTACTGTGACGCCGTCCTGACCGCATTTTCTGTAAAAAAAGCGCTACATTGAGACAGGCGATCGAGCCCGGCGGGCAATCGCCTGTTTATCACATACCGCATAACAGTTCAGTCTTCGGCTTCCCTTTTCATGCCAGGAACGGGTTATATTTCTTCTCGTGGCCGATGGTCGTCGCTTCTCCGTGCCCCGGATATACCTTCGTCTCCTCCGGCAGCACAAACAGCTTCTCCTTCACCGAGCGGACAAGGGCGCCCATACTGCCCGTCGCCAGATCCGTCCTGCCCACGGAATCCTGAAACAGTGTATCCCCGGCGATCAGAATCCCTTCTTCCGCAAAATAATAACAGCAGCTTCCCACCGTATGTCCCGGCGTTGCGATCAGCCTGCAGGTCATATCGGCTATGGTGATCTCTTCATTGTCCTGCAGATATCTGTCCGGACTGACCGTATAAGGCCGCCCCACCTGGTCCGACACGTTCGTGACCGCATCCTCACAGAGTACCTTCTCCGCCTCATAGGCATAGAGCGGCGCTCCAGACAGCTCCTTAAGCCTGTTGACTCCCCAGATATGATCAAAGTGTCCGTGGGTGAGCAGGATCCCTTTTACCTGAAATCCCTTCTCTTTCAGCGTCTCGTAAATATAATCTCCCTTATCTGCCGGATCGAAGAAAATCACGTCCTGCGATCCCTCCCGGTAGATAAAATAGCAATTTGTCTGGCAGATGCCCAGCATCAGCCGCCCAATCTTCAACTTCCCCATACCGTTTCTCCTTATATGATCCTTAATGCTCTCTGTGTGCTCCCGAACATGACCTGACTGCTTTCAGGCCGTATGTTCTGCAGCCACGGTGCGGCTTCCTGTCTTTAGCCGGTTGTTCTCTCGATATCGATCACACTCTCGATAGTCCTGATCTTATCCGTGATGCGCTGCAGCTCTTCCCTGCTGCCAATCTCGAAACTGACCAGAATGGTAGCCGTTCCCTGCTTGCTCACCCGGGTATTCAGAGCCAGAATATCGATCTCCTTCTCCGTAAGCGCCCGCGAGATATCCGCCAGCAGGCCGTTCCTGTTGTTGGCATAGATACTGATCTCCGCCAGATACTTGCCGCCTGTAGCCTCCTCCTGCTGCCATTCCGCGTCGATCAGCCGGTTGCGGTCGATCTCCGGAAGATTCAGGATATTGATACAGTCCGTCCTGTGAATGGAGATACCCCTGCCTCTCGTCACAAAGCCGATGATCTCATCTCCCGGCACCGGACTGCAGCACTTGGAAAAGCGCACCGCCACATCATGGATGCCTCTGACCACAATGCCGCTGCAGCTCTTATTTGTCCGCTCCCTGTTGATCTGGGCATTCTCTTCCACCTCGGCCATGATCTCCGCCTCGGTCATTTCCCGCCGGTGATCCTGGTCGTACAATTCCTGCATACGGTTAAGAATCTGCCCCTCTTTGAGTCCGCCGTGTCCGATCGCTGCCAGCACCGAATCCCAGTCCTGAAAGCCATACCGCTTCATGATCGCTTCCTGATATTTGGGAATTAACACTTCCACAGGATTAATGGCCTTCGCCTTACAGTAACTTGCGATCAGCTCTTTGCCTTTTACAATATTGTCTTCTTTTAACTCGTGTTTGAACCACTGGTTGATCTTATTCTTCGCCTGGGTGCTCTTGACCACATTCAGCCAGTCACGGCTCGGCCCCTTGGAATTCTGGGAAGTCATGATCTCCACCCGGTCGCCGTTCTTGATCTCGTAATCAATGGTAACCAGCTTGCCATTGACCCTGGCGCCGATCATGCGGTTGCCCACCGCGCTGTGAATGCTGTAGGCAAAGTCGATGGTCGTAGAACCGGCCGGCAGATTCTTCACATCTCCCGTGGGCGTAAAACAATATACGCTGTCGGAAAAGAGATTTAAGTCGCTTTTCAGCAGATTCAAAAACTCCTTATTGTCCGACATGTCCCGCTGCCACTCCAGGATCTGCCGCAGCCATACCAGCTTCTCTTCCTCCTGTGCTTCCACTTTCTTGCCGTCGGAAGCCTCCTTGTATTTCCAATGGGCGGCGATACCGTACTCTGCCGCCTTATGCATCTCATAGGTTCTGATCTGGATCTCAAAAGGCTGCCCTGTGCTGCCGATCAGCGTCGTGTGCAGCGACTGGTACATATTGGCCTTGGGCATGGATATATAATCCTTGAAACGCCCCGGAATCGGCTTATACATTTCATGAATCACACCCAGCGCCGCATAACAGTCCCGCACCGTATCCACGATGATACGCACCGCGAACAGATCATAGATCTGATCTATGGTCTTATTCTGGTTCTTCATTTTCTTGTAAATGCTGAAAAAGTGTTTGATACGTCCGTCGATCTGTGCCTTGATACCCGCATGTTCTATGTGTACTGTCACTTCGTCTACGATCGTCTGGATATACTGCTCACGGTCGCTCTTGCGGATCGCGATCTTGTCCACCAGATCGTAGTAGGCTTCCGGTTCCAGATATTTTAATGCCAGATCATCCAGCTCCACCTTGATCCTCGAAATGCCCAGACGCTGGGCGATGGGGGAATAGATATCCAATGTCTCTCTGGCGATCTCCTGCTGCTTCTGCGGCCGCATGTGCTGCAGGGTACGCATGTTGTGCAGTCTGTCCGCCAGCTTGATCAGGATGACCCGGATATCTCTGGCCATGGCCAGAAACATCTTGCGCAGGTTCTCCGCCTGCCGCTCCAGCTTCTCCGCATCACGATCCCTGTCGTCACTGTTCTCCCCGTGGAAGTTGATCTTCTCCAGTTTCGTGACCCCATCCACCAGAAGCGCCACATCCGCCCCGAACTGCTCTTTGATCTCTTCGTCCGTCATGATGGTGTCTTCCACCACATCATGCAAAAGCCCCGCTACGATCGTCTCCTTGTCAAGCTCCAGGTCCGCCAGTATGATCGACACATAGAGCGGGTGTATGATATAGGGTTCTCCCGATTTGCGTACCTGCCCCCGGTGCGCGTCGCAAGCCGTCTGATATGCCTTCTCGATCAGCGAGATATCATCGGAAGGGTGATATTTGCGCACACGGTTAATAAGCTCCTCGTACAAAGCCTCGGGAGACTGAAATTCCTCGATCGATTCAATTCTGCCGTCATCAATGATGACTTCTTTCTTTTCTTCTGTCGCCATAGCCTCTCCAGCCATTCTGCCTTATTTATGACCTGACATAACGGTCAGTTCTGATATCATTATTCCCTATTATAATCGCAAATCATAAGCAAGTCAAAATATTCTTTTTGCAGATTACTTTTTTGCGGTATAAACAGCCGGGTTCATATCAAAAACCCCCGGATCCGGAAAACTCCGGACCAGGGGATCTTCTTTAGTCGTCAAACGACTCTGTTTATCGTGTCAGGCTTACATCATACCCATTCCGCCGCCACCTGCAGGCATTGCGGGCTCTGCTTCCTTGATATTTGCAACAACAGACTCTGTGGTGAGCAGTGTAGATGCTACGCTGGTAGCGTTCTGCAGTGCGCTTCTTGTCACCTTCGCAGGATCAAGAATACCAGCTTCTACCATATTCACATACTCTTCTTTCAGAGCGTCGAAACCTACGCCAACTTCGGATTCCATTACCTTATTGATAATCACGGAACCTTCCAGTCCGGCATTCGCTACGATGTGATATAAAGGAGCTTCCAGTGCTTTCAGCACGAGCTGAGCGCCTGTCTTCTCGTCGCCGTCCATCTTCTCTGCCAGCTTGGCAACTTCCTTGGATGCGTGGATATATGCGGAGCCGCCGCCTGCGATAATGCCCTCTTCCACGGCTGCTCTCGTCGCTGCCAGAGCATCCTCCAGACGAAGCTTTGCTTCCTTCATCTCTGTCTCTGTAGCCGCACCGACACGGATCACTGCCACGCCGCCTGCCAGCTTCGCAAGACGCTCCTGCAGTTTCTCTCTGTCGAAATCAGATGTCGTCTCCTCGATCTGCATCTTGATCTGGCTGATCCTTGCCTGGATCGCATCCTTGTCGCCCTCACCGTCAACGATGACTGTATTCTCTTTCTGCACCTTAATGGATTTCGCACGGCCAAGCTGATCCATGGTAGCTTCTTTCAGCTCCAGGCCAAGCTCGGAACTGATCACCTGTCCGCCTGTCAGGATCGCGATATCCTCTAACATTGCTTTTCTTCTGTCGCCGTAGCCGGGTGCCTTCACAGCTACAACATTGAAGGTGCCGCGCAGCTTGTTAACGATCAGTGTGGTGAGCGCCTCACCCTCCACATCCTCAGCGATGATCAGCAGCTTCGCGCCGGACTGTACGATCTGCTCCAGAATCGGCAGAATCTCCTGAATGTTGGAGATCTTCTTGTCTGTGATCAGGATATAGGGATTCTCAAGAACCGCTTCCATCTTATCCATATCCGTTGCCATATATGCGGAGATATAACCTCTGTCGAACTGCATACCTTCAACCAGGTCCAGTTCTGTCAGCATGGTCTTGCTCTCTTCAATCGTGATAACGCCGTCGCCGGATACCTTCTCCATAGCGTCTGCAACCAGCTGTCCTACTTCCTCATCACCGGAAGAAACCGCTGCAACTCTTGCGATATGCTCCTTGCCTTTTACCTTGGAGCTCATCTTCGCGATTGCCTCCACTGCACAGTCGGTAGCCTTCTTCATACCCTTTCTCAAAATGATCGGGTTAGCGCCTGCTGCCAGGTTCTTCATGCCCGCATTTACCATTGCCTGTGCCAGAACGGTAGCTGTTGTTGTACCGTCACCTGCCACGTCGTTGGTCTTGGTGGCCACTTCCTTTACAAGCTGTGCACCCATGTTTTCGAATGCGTCTTCCAGCTCGATCTCTTTGGCAATCGTCACACCGTCGTTCGTGATCAACGGAGCGCCGTAAGATTTATCCAGTACTACGTTTCTGCCTTTCGGTCCGAGAGTTACTCTGACGGTATCCGCCAGCTGATTTACGCCTGATTCCAAGGCCGCTCTGGCCTCTGCACCATATTTGATTTCCTTTGCCATGATTCATGTCCTCCTAAATAATAATCGCTTGCTTTAAGCTGTCCTGCCGCGCCGTTATCCCGCGTCGGCCTCAGATTCCAAACTCTGTTCTTCCTTCAAAACCGGAAGTACTTATTCGATCACTGCAAGAATGTCGTTCTGCTTTACGATGATATACTCTTCCTCGTCCAGCTTCACTTCTGTGCCGGCATATTTGGAATAGATCACCTGATCGCCAACCTTTACTTCCATCTTCACTTCCTTGCCGTCCACTACGCCGCCGGGGCCTACCGCGATCACTTCTGCCTGCTGCGGTTTCTCTTTGCTCTGTCCCGGTAACACAATACCGGACTTCGTCGTCTCCTCTGCAACCAACTGTTTCAATACAACTCTGTCGCCAAGTGGTGTTAATTTCATATCTGTTGCCTCCTTATTAATAAATCTTAGTATACCCTTTGTTATTAGCACTCATTCATGTCGAGTGCTAACTGCTGAAACATATATTAGCTTCATATGTGCGCATTGGCAAATTGATTTATCACGACTTACATTGTATTTTCCTGCATTTATCTCTTATTTTCTTAATTTTACTCCGTTTATCTCGTTTTATGCCATGATATGGAATTTAATATTTATTTTATAATTCGACCCCAAACTGTTTATATCTATCCTGCAAAAAAGCTGCTGCAGAACGTTATTTTCCTGTTCTGCAGCAGCTTTATAAGCACGCGGTTATTTACCGCACTCCATGCTCCAGCCTCTCTCGATAGCCGGGCGCATTCTTGATCTCGAACTTGTTGTTGAACATCTCGTACTCCGCATCCGGCAGTTTATCTTTCAGCTGCTCCTCCACGTTCGTCTTATAGACAACGCCGCAGGCCACGGAAGGCGCCAGAATCTGATCTTCATACTCCATACATGCCTGCTGCACATGTGCACAGTACTCCTCCGCTTCACCGTCCTCCGCCATGGGAATAAGAATGATGAACACATCCCCGTCCACACGTCCGATCACATAGTCCGGCTTCGCTTCCTGCTTCAGGATATCGGCGATGGTCCGGATCAGCCTGTCGCTCTCCTCATCTCCGAAATGGTCGTTGACGAACTTCCAGTCATTGATGTTGGCATTGACTACCGCCACCGGCGCCACGCTCAGATCATCAAGCCTCTGCATCTGCTCCTCGAAATAGTGCTTATGGTAAACGCCTGTCAGGACATCTTCCTTCTCGCCTCTGGCTGTCTGAACGTGCTGCACGCCCACTTTCTCTTCCAGCTCGTCCATATAGATAGAAGATTCCTTATGTAAATATGCCTCCTCGCCCCACTGGGAAAGCATCTTCGTAAATTCATCCAGAAGATTGCCCACTTCCCGGCGCATGGTATCCGGCACCTTATCCATCTCCGCGTACAGATGCGCGATCGTCCGGCCGTAAACCCGCACTTTACGCCCCGGTTCCCCGACCACATCAGGCGTAAATCCGGCAAATCCGCCGACCGATACCACTTTCTCCCCGTGTCTTTCCGTGAGCAGAATATCAACCCCTGTCAGTGCATGCAGCGCTTTGCAGTATTCTCTCAGCGTGTCGATAGCGTACAAATTATCCAGCGCATAATTTCTGATATTGCTTTTGATCCTCTTCTCAAAAGGAATTGCCTTGTAATCCATATTCTGTAACCTCTCCTGTCTTATTCCCTGTAAAAATACCCTGCGGTATGCTATAAATCAGTATAACTTTTTTATACGGTTTTGTCTAGGGAATCCATGGAAAAAAGGCATTGCCACGTTGTACTCCATCCTCTCCTATTCTTCGATCCTCGCCTTATCATACACAATATTGCCAAGTTTCCCGTCCAGGCGTCCGCCTTCCTTTGCCAGCGCCCTGGCGATATGCGCCTTCCTTCCTCTGGATTCAAACGGTACGTCGTCCGCATTGCCGCTCTTAATATCTTCGCAGACCTCCAGCACCTCCTCCAGCAATACCACCGGATAGTCTCTACCCGGCCCGTGGGACAGATAAACACGGTCGAATTTACCCGCCGTCTTCGCTTTCAGCTTTGTCAGATTCTTTTCATAGGTGCTGAGCCCTGTCGAATAGGCATCAAACAAAAAGGTAAACGCATTGCAGGCGTCTCCGGTGATCAGCGTCCTCTCCTCTCTGATCAGCATACAGACACTGCCCCTCGTATGCCCCGCGCAGGCATAGATCCCGATTGATACGCCGCCCAGATCAAACACATCCCCTTCTTCCATGTCCAGAAATCCGTCAGGCGCGGTCACAGGGATATAATCCTCCTCTGCCACCTCTGCGAATTTCGGCGATTGTGAAAGGAATCTCTTTCTTACCTCCAGCTCACGGTGCTGCATATAGATATAATCGTCTTTTCTGCTCATGTAAACCGTATCGAATTCCGGCGCCCCCATGGCGTGATCCACATGTCCGTGGGTCAAAAGCACGATCACCGGCCTCTCTGTCAGGGTTTCCACATATTGCCGAAGGCTGCCCGCTCCGCTGCCCGTATCGACAAGCGCTGCCT
>VSOD01000017.1:9740-21597 GCA_009774655.1 Lachnospiraceae bacterium | reverse complement strand
CCATATAAAGAGTGCATCGTGGCAGAAAAGAGGCAGGGCAGTACAGTAGATGATAGACAGAAAAGAAAGGAGAGGGTTACAAATGGAGATCAAAAAGATCACAGACGAGGCGTTCCGCAAATACGGAAGAGTCGTACAGGGATATGACTTCGGGCCGCTTATGGAGGCGCTGAAAAAGACGCCTGATTTCGAAGGCGTGGCATATGAGCCGTCCATTCCGGAACTGGAGGCTACCACGACAGCGGCAGAGCTGCAGAAGAAGACGTTCGGAGAACTGCCCATTCAGGCAGGCTACTGCAACGGCGTTAACTATAAGCTGAATGCAGTCGAATACCACAGAAGCTCGGAGATCAACGTGGCGGCTACGGATGCCGTATTGATCCTCGGTATGCAGCAGGATATCACGGATGACTTCACCTATGATACGGCGAAGATGGAGGCATTTCTTGTACCGGCGGGGACGGCAGTGGAGATCTATGCGACCACACTGCACTATGCACCCTGCAGCGTAGGCGACAATCAGTTCAAGGTAGGAATCGTACTGCCGGCAGGCACCAACTGTCCGCTCACAGAGGCACACGACGGATGGGAAGATAAGCTGATCACCGCGAAGAACAAATGGCTGATCGGACACGCAGAAGGCGGTCTGGACGCCGGAGCGCATATCGGTCTTGTGGGTAAGAACCTGGATATCCGCGAATAGTACCGGCGGCGTTTTGCATTCGTGCAGCATGGCATACCGTCAGAAGGCGGCGGGAAGTTTTGCCAGGAAGTATAACAAAGTAACCAAACCGGTCAACCCGGTAAAAGGAGGATAAAGAACATGAACAATTTACCGAAAGTCAAAATTGGTATTGTAGCTGTAAGCCGTGACTGTTTCCCGGCATCTCTTGCAGTGAACAGAAGAGAAGCCCTGGTAAAAGCATATCAGGCAAAATATGATGCGGCCGACATCTATGAGTGTCCTGTCTGCATCATCGAGAGCGAGATCGATATGGTGAACGCTCTGAAGGACATTAAAGACAACGGATGTAACGCACTCTGCGTATATCTGGGCAACTTCGGTCCGGAGATTTCCGAGACACTGCTGGCGAAGCATTTCGATGGCCCGAAGATGTTCGTAGCTGCTGCCGAGGAGTCTCAGGACAATCTGATCCAGGGCCGCGGCGATGCGTACTGCGGTATGCTGAATGCAAGCTACAACCTGAAGCTGCGCAACGTGAAGGCTTATATCCCGGAATATCCGGTAGGCGACGCAGAGGACTGTGCGGATATGATCCACGAGTTCGTGCCGATCGCACGGGCGATCGTTGGTCTGTCCAGCTTAAAGATCATTTCCTTCGGTCCCAGACCGCTTAACTTCCTGGCTTGTAACGCACCGATCAAGCAGCTGTACAACCTGGGCGTGGAGATCGAAGAGAACTCCGAGCTGGATCTGTTCGAGGCGTTCAACAAGCATGAAGGCGATCCCCGTATCCCAGAGATCGTGAAGGAGATGGAAGCGGAGCTTGGCGAAGGCAACAACAAGCCTGCGATCCTGCCTAAGCTGGCACAGTATGAGCTGACACTGCTTGACTGGGTTGAGCAGCACAGGGGCTATCGTGAGTATGTTGCGATTGCCGGAAAATGCTGGCCTGCATTCCAGACACAGTTCGGATTCGTTCCCTGCTACGTGAACAGCCGCCTGACAGGAAGAGGCATTCCGGTATCCTGCGAAGTGGATATCTACGGCGCTCTGAGCGAGTTCATCGGTACGGCAGTCAGCGACGACATCGTGACACTGCTTGATATCAACAACACCGTTCCGAAGGATATGTACAAAGAGTCGATCGAAGGCAAGTTCGATTACAAGTTTACGGATACCTTCATGGGATTCCACTGCGGCAATACCTGCTCCAAGAAGCTGTCCAAGTGCAGCATGGAGTATCAGATGATCATGGCAAGAGCGCTGCCTGAGGAAGTGACACAGGGTACGCTGGAAGGTGATATCGTTCCCGGTAATATCACATTCTATCGTCTGCAGAGCTCCGCAGATAACATCCTGCGCGCTTATGTGGCAGAGGGCGAAGTACTGCCTGTAGCAACCAAGTCCTTCGGCGGTATCGGCGTATTCGCGATCCCGGAGATGGGAAGATTCTATCGTCATGTGCTGATCGAGAAGAATTACCCGCACCACGGCGCAGTTGCATTCGGTCATTTCGGCAAAGCGCTGTATGAAGTATTCAAGTATATCGGCGTTGATGTGAGCGAGATCGGTTACAACCAGCCGAAGAGCCTGCCTTACCCGACAGAGAATCCCTTCGCATAAATTGAGAAGAAAGATAGATTCTTCCTGGGATGTGAAAGACTGTGGAGAACAGGTCATAGAAGTATAGAAGTAAGGAACAGTAAAATGCAGTAAGAAGCAGTTATAATGGCTGCCGCACGGATATCGTTGGTGCGGCAGCTGTTTTTGTTGTAAAAATGTGATGAGTTACACATAATAATTAATAAAAATGTGAAAATATCACGTTTTTTATTAATAATAGTGTGATACAGGTTGATTTTGATACATACTATGTCTATAATAAAAACAGAAGAATTCGCAGGTCGAGCAGGAATGGGGGATTCGTATGGAGCGACATATCATGAAGCAACTGTTAAACTGGAAAAATTCTCCTTATCGGAAACCACTTATTTTAAAGGGCGTACGACAGGTAGGGAAGACATGGATCTTAAAAGAGTTTGGCAGGCAGTTTTATGAGAACACTGCTTATTTTAACTTTGATGAAAATGAAGAGTACCGGCAATTTTTTGAAACGACAAAGGATGTGAACCGGATTCTGCAAAATCTCATGCTGGTCAGTGGCCAGAAAATTCTGCCGGAAAAAACGCTTATTGTTTTTGATGAGGTCCAGGACTGTCCTAACGTGATCAACACCATGAAATATTTTTGTGAGAATGCGCCGGAGTATCATGTAACCTGTGCAGGCTCGTTGCTTGGGATTGCGCCGGCCCGGCCTTCTTCTTTTCCCGTAGGTAAAGTGAATTTTATGCAGATAGACCCGATGACTTTTATGGAATTTCTGATTGCTAACGGGGATGAAAATTTAGCTGTCTATCTGGACAGTATAGAAACATTGGAACCGATACCGGACGCCTTTTTTAATCCTTTGTATGAGAAACTGAAAATGTACTATGTGACCGGAGGTATGCCGGAATCTGTGCGAATGTGGACGGAGGCACGTGATGTTGCCGTTATGCAGGAAGCGTTGGCGGATATTATCGGCGCATATGAACGGGATTTTGCCAAGCATCCGGGGGTCAGCGAGTTTCCGAAAATATCAATGATCTGGAAATCCATTCCGTCCCAGCTTGCCCGGGAAAATAAGAAGTTTATTTATAAGGCTGTCAAGGAAGGAGCAAGAGCGAGAGAATACGAGGATGCACTGCAATGGCTTGTGGATGCAAGGCTGGTGTATAAAATATATCGCAGCAGTGCGCCGGGCCTTCCTGTTTCTGCTTATGACGATCTGTCAGCTTTTAAGATTTATCTTGTAGATGTGGGTATACTTCGGCGCCTGGCGATGCTTGCACCGACGGCCTTTGGCGAGGGAAATCGACTGTTTACGGAGTTTAAGGGGGCATTGACTGAAAATTATGTTCTGCAGGAACTCGCAACACAGTTTGAAGTTGTGCCGCGGTATTGGAGTAAAAGTAATCCCCCCTATGAGGTTGATTTTCTGCTGCAGAGAGAGAATGATATTTTCCCGGTGGAAGTGAAAGCAGAAACAAATACAAACAGCAGAAGTCTCAGAAAATTCAAGGAACTGTACGGGGACAGAGTGAAGCTGCGTATTCGATTTTCTCTGGATAATCTGAAATTAAATAATGATGTGCTGAATATTCCTCTTTTTATGGCCGGTCATACGGATCGCCTGATCGGTCTTGCTCTGGAGCGTTGAATTTGTTGTAACAAGAATTTGTAATGCTTCGATATAGAGGGAAGGAGGGCAGATTATTACAGGCCGAAGATACGTCTTGTGCGTATCATCGGCCTGTCTGTAAGGAATTCAAGATTACATTACCGTATCCAGCACCGAACCGGTTCCTGCCGCATTGTAGCCGCCCTGGCTGGTGTATGTCTGACCGTTCAGGGAATTGCCCTGGGTCGCATAACGGTAGATCTGGTTGAGGCGATCCGTCATCTTCTCACCGAAGGAGTAGGCGCCGCTGAACAGACTCTTCACGGTGCTCATGTCAGCTTCCATGAATTTCTCCTCGTCGATGGACAGTGACTTATCGGAATTAATGGTAACGCCCAATCTGGAGAAAGCGCTCTTGTTGCTGCTGACAAGGCTCTTTAAAAGATCGGCCTGTTTGATGACATTGGAATTCTTACTGTCGGCTGTATCTTTCAAAAGCTCATTGTAATCTTTGACCAGAGTGGAGAACACATCGAATACACTGTCCTTGTTATCATCGTTGATGATCATGGCTCCCAGCTTCTCAACAGACTTGTAAAGTGCGCTTGCGGAAGCTGCCGAAGCCGCGTCTTTGGCAGTTGTGGAAGTAACCTTGTCGGAACTGTCTGTCTTGTCACCGGAAGAAACACTGCCCGTGCTGCCGGCATATTTGGCTTTGGCGGAAGTAACCGCTTCGCCTTCCCCGGCCTTACGGTAGATTGTGCTGGCTCTGTCAGCCGCTTTGTCCGCGAAAGAGCCTATGCCCTTAAACAGAGTGGTCAGCGTAGGCACGTTGGTGGATCCCGTCTTCTCATTCACCTTCTTGAAGGTGTCCTCGTCGATGGACAACGTGCGGTCTGCATTCATTGTAATGCCGACTTTGGAAAATAACTTGTAATTCTGATACGTATAATCGTTCAGGGCGTCCGCCTGTGCCTTGACGGCGCTGTTATTGCTCTTGGATGCTGCTTTCATCATGGAATTATAATCTTTGACAAAAGCCGAAACCTTGTCGTACAGCTCGTCGATATTGTCTGCGCTGTAATCAAGAGCATTCATGCCTGTGGCTGTCTCATAGAATTTCCTTGCTGCGCTGGCGGATGCAGCGTCCTTCTCTTTCGTCTTGGAACCGCTCTTGGAACCGTCTTCCTCTTCCTCGGCATCCTTAACTTTGGCATAGTAGGATTTCATCATCTTGCCGTAGCTGCCGTTCTTGATGGAAGCGTAATCCGATAATAAAGACGCCCCGCCGACTTCACCGGCCCCGGCGCCTCCGCCCAACAGAGCGGAATACGTGTCGTTAAGACCTGAATTTAAACCATTTAAACCAATTCCCATATCAATCGCCCTCCATGTGTCGCAGGAAACAACCTGCAAAATTTGACTTCCCTGTCTTTTTCCGAATAAAAATTGTGGTCATAATTATGTCATTATGCCATCAAGATAGAACTGTTTTGAGAAAATACGCTTACTACATAAAATGACGCTTCTCTATATATTATCTCGGCATTTATGCCTTTTTGTAAAGGGGAAAATGCAAAATTTCCCAGCTGTTTTATGACATTTTTTGGGACATTTACAACAGTCCTGACATGGTCGGGGCAGCAGCCGACAGGGCAGGAGGAATTTGCTGCAGGTATTGCGGTGATCAGTCCAGTTTCAGGTCGTTTTCCCGGATCCAGCCGATCCTGCGCAGGAAGTTACATACAAGCAGAGAGAGTACGGCGGGCAGTACGAAGCTGACAAGCAGCAGCCCGATCCAGTCAAAGGCCGTGATGGCAGCTTTGCTTCCGGCGGCGATGTCGCTGATCCAGCCCGTGTAGACGCCGATCTGGCCCACCAGGCCGCAGGTGCCCATACCGGAGGAGACGGGCGTGCCGTTCATCTGCAGCTTAAAGATGCAGGTGGCGACAGGGCCTGTGACGGCGGAAGCGATGATGGGCGGAATCCAGATCCGCGGGTTTTTTACGATATTGCCCATCTGCAGCATGGAGGTTCCCAGTCCCTGGGAGATCAGGCCGCCCCATTTATTTTCCCGGAAGCTCATCACCGCAAAGCCTACCATATTGGCACAGCAGCCGGCCACGGCGGCTCCGCCTGCCAGCCCGGTGAGGGATAGGGCGGCGCAGATGGCTGCGGAGGAGATGGGGAGGGTCAGTGCGACGCCCACCAGCACAGAGACGATGATTCCCATCAGGAAAGGCTGTAAGTCGGTGGCCCACATGATCAGCTGTCCCAGAGAGCTGGCCGCAGCGCCGATACCGGGGGCCAGCAGCGTGGAGAGCGCAACTCCGGTGAAGATGGTCACGAAAGGCGTGACGAGAATATCGACTTTCGTCTCCTTAGAGACTACTTTGCCGCACTCCGACGCCAGAATGGCGATGATCAGAACCGCCAGCGGGCCGCCGGCACCTCCCAGCTCATTGGCTGCGCCGCCTACGGCTGCCAGAGAGAAGAGCACAAGCGGCGGGGCCTGCAGGGCAAAGCCGATGGAGATCGCCATGGCCGGGCCGGCTACGGCGGCCGCATAGGTGCCGATGGTCACCAGATATGCCAGTCCGGTCTGCTGTCCCAGCGTCTTGATGATGGTGCCGATCAGGAGAGAGCAGAACAAACCCTGTGCCATGGCGCCCAGACAGTCCACGCCGTAACGTTTAAAGGAGAAGATGATGTTTTTGCGTTGCAGAAATGTTTTCATGGTTGTTTGATTCCTTTCCGGGAAATTTGCGCTGCCGGCTTGATCTGGTCAACCGTGATTTCGTAAAAAGGGAAATCATAGTGTAAACAGCAGCGGTTTTAATGTAAAGTCAACTGTCTTGTCAGTAAAGATTATATATTATTGTAGTGACTTGCGGGGAAATGTCAAGAGGGGATTGTGAGCAGGATTTCTCCAATGTTATAATTGGGGATCGTGTGATTAAGTTTATTCGGCCAAACTTGACATTGCCAGAAATTTTGAAAAACGGTATGATACAATCAGGTATCATAACTTTCCGGGGAAGCATATTCCAGACTGTATCAGGCAGACTATATTTGGGATGGGTATTTTTGACAAACATCCGGACAGTTCGTGGAAAGATGCAGGGCTATCATGAAGAGGAGAAAAGAAAGATGGATGAACTTGCTGTATGGCTGCAAGAGCATGAAGCACAGATGATAGAAGATATTGGCGAGCTGGTGGGCATCGAGAGTGTGGCGGACGAAAACGGCTTTGTGGCGGAGTGTGGTTTCCCGGTCTGCTGCGGAGGGAAGGGAATCTGCCGCGTGGAACTGGAGACGGAAGCGGTACTGGGGTAAGAAGATGGAGATCGAAGGCGTGGGCGTGAGCGGTCATGCTGCCGCTCCGGATGGGACGGTGAATGCGGCAGGTGTTCTGGCAGACAGGCTGCCGATGGAGCTGCTGGAAGAGAAGGAACGGCGCGCGGTGCTTTTTCTCAAGGAGGCAGCGTCAGACGGCTATGGAGAAGGGCTGGGAATTGCCTGTGCGGATGCGCTTTCCGGCAGGCTGACCTGCAATGCGGGAGTCGTAAGACTTAAGAAAGGGCGGATCAGTCTGGTACTGGATATCCGCTATCCGGTCACAATGGAAAGCAGCCGGTTTATGCCGAAGCTGCAGGAGAAGGCAAAACAGGCGGGATACCGCATCACGGCGGTGCAGGATTCCGCACCCTATTACCGGGATAAAGAAGATCCGCTGGTCACTGTATTGATGAATGCCTGGACACAGGAGACGGGACAGACGGGAGAGCCTTTTGTCATGGGAGGCGGAACTTATGCCAGACATATTCCCAATGCGGTGGCCTTCGGGCCGGGCATGAGCCGGGACTATACGGCGGCAGGCCTGCCGGAAGGGCATGGAAACTGCCATTGTGCCGACGAGGCCGAGTCTGTGGAAAATCTCAAATGCGCGGTGCGTATCTATGTGCGGGCCCTGCTCGGGCTGGACCGGTGGCTTGGAGAGAAAGAGGAAAAATAGAAAGTAACAGGAAAAATAAAAAGTAACAGGTTGAGAGAAAGGAATGGATATTGCGATGAAAATGTTAAAGATCAATGACAGTTTGCCGGAGGTATCGGCGATCGGATTAGGCTGTATGAGACTGGCGGGGCTGGAGGATGAAAAGGCAGTCGGCTCCCTGATCGATGTCTGTATGGAAGAGGGAATCAATTTCTTTGACCATGCGAATATCTATGCGGACGGGGAGTCGGAAGCGGTGTTCGGCAAAGCGCTTGCGGGCAGAGACAGGGAGAAGATGGTGATCCAGACGAAATGTGCCATCCGTCGCGGCTGCTGCTATGATTTTTCAGGAGATCATATTTTGTCATCCGTGGATGCCAGTCTGAAAAGACTGGGAACGGAATATATCGACGTCCTGCTGCTTCACCGCCCGGATGCCCTGATGGAGCCGGAGGAAGTGGCGGATGCTTTCCGGCAGTTAAAGAAGGCGGGCAAGGTCAGAAGTTTCGGTGTGAGCAATCATAATCCGATGCAGATCGAGCTGTTGAACAGCTGTCTGGACGAACCGGTCTGCGTGGATCAAATCCAGTTTTCCATCGCCCACTGTCCTTCCATTGACGCCGGCCTGAATGTGAACATTCATAACGATGCCGGATGTGTCAGGGAGGGCAGCGTGATCGAATACTGCCGTCTGAAAAAGATCAGGCTGCAGGCCTGGTCGCCTTTCCAGTACGGCATGTTTGAGGGGGTATTTATCGGGAATGAGAAGTTTCCTGCTCTCAACAAGGTGCTGGACAGGCTGGCGGCAAAGTATGATGTGACGCCGAATGCGATAGCCACTGCCTGGATTCTGCGTCATCCGGCGGGGATCCAGACCATCGTCGGAAGCGTGAATGCAGGGCGCATCCGGGAGATCTGCAAAGCAGGTGAGGCGGCGCTGACCAGAGAAGAGTGGTACGAATTGTATCTGGCGGCAGGAAAACAGCTGCCGTAGAGCGCAGGGTGGTGTATGGAAAGAGGAGCAGGACAGTATGGAGGATAAGATCTATCAAAGTTATCTGGAAATATTGCAGGAGAAACCGGCTTCCTTTTAGCGTTTGTAATTAGTCGGTCTTTGCAGTATAATATAACAAAGAGGGCTGAACATGAAATTGAATGATATTATTACTATTTTAAAGCAGGTTTATAATAAATACGACAATATCCGGTTGGGTGTAGCCGGTTCCTATGCGAATGGCAATGAGAAATCATCCAGTGACATAGATGTTGTAATAGACGGCGATTCCATGCGGGTTGATATTATGGAATATATCAAGAGCCTGTTTGATATCACGGTTGATGTGTTATGGGTGGATCTGATGAAACAGGAAGATGATGAGTTAGACAGATTTGCAGTGGAAAACGGTTTGCCGGTCAATCAATATTCAGCATACAAGACAGTGATGCAGGAAGTCAGGTGGATATGACAAAATCCTATAAAAAGGATATCCAGTTGTTGATGTCAATCTTACAGAGACAGAATGACATGAAAGAAGTGATCAAGCGTTTCGGATGCAGTCAGAATAATTTAGAACAGGATAAGATGGCTTTTGATCTATGCGCTTTTTATATGGCACAGATCGGAGAAGCGGCTAAATTGCTGACAGACGATACTCAGAATTCTCTGACCTGTATTAATGCCGGCATATTGAAAGCATTTAGAAATATGATAGACCACACCTACGAAAAAGTTAACAAAAAATACTTGAAGGCATATATTTTCAATATGATTGAACCAAAGGCTGTAATGGAGATCAGAAACAGAATCAATTACTGTAACGAAAATGCAGAGGACGGTTGATCACAGACATGCAAGATACATCAATAAATTAATCGTAATGGATAAGCTGCCCTGCATATATTTTAGTAACAACAATATGCAGGGTATCATTATGCACAAAAAGGGCAAAAGTTGGAACGACAAGATGAAACTGGCCATGTGCGAGCTGGAGAGGAAGATACAGGGAGAATCGGCGTATCATGATAGAAGAAAAGAGACATGGCCAAGGCAGGAGCAGGTGGAAGCCTGGACGGCGGAAAGACAGCGCCAGCGGGGCTGCGGACAGTACTGCAGCTGCACGGCGCAGGAGATTCCTGTCACTAAGGAGGAAAAGAAGCGGCAGAATTTTATCAAAAGCGTCTGCGTGCAGGTAGCCAAGTCGGCGGCCTTTGCACTGGCGACCATCGCCCTGATCCAGGGCGTGAGCAGGCATCTGCCGGATTCCATCACGGTCAGCAGTTCCGTGGGCGGAAGGGAGCTTCCCATCTACTGTGTGGAGACGGATAAGAAGCAGGTGGCACTCAGTTTTGATGCGGCCTGGGGGAATGGCAGGTGAATGGAACGGGACAGAATTTCGGTCCGGTTACATTCACATGAGAAAGGATTGTACCGATGGAAAGGAATTTGGAACTGTATGAAAAGAAGATACTTAAAGATAAAGAATTCCCAATCCAGTTACTTGTAAATAAATGGAACAGCAAAGGAAAATATTTTGGTGCGCACTGGCATGAACAGATCGAACTGCACTATGTGGTGCGTGGGCGGACGGTGATCAGGCTGGAGCAGGAGGAGATGGATGCCGGGGAAGGCGCGCTTGTGATAGCCAACAGCAATGTTCTGCACGAAGGATATAACAGAGACGGTGAGATGGAAGTGCTGGTGGTGATCTTTGACATGGAGGACTTTTCCAGGGAATTTGCGGACAAGAATATCATCTTTTGTCCGATGATTTCCGGCGACGCGGAAATTTCCAGAATCATGTTACATATTTATGAGGAATATCAAAGGAAAGAAATTGGCTATCAACTGGTCTGCAAAGGGGAGCTTTTAAAGCTTGTTACATATCTGGCGCGCAACAAAGCGATTGAAATGCTCTCGGAAGAAGGCGTTTTAAAACGGCGTAAAAAGCTGGAACGTCTTAACAGAGTTTATCAGTATATTGAGATGCATTATGCGGAAGTGATAACCAACTGCGAGCTGGCGGAACTGGTACATTTGAGTGAGGGGCGGTTTTATCATATCTTTAAGGAGAGTGCCGGGGTGGCTCCCCAACAGTATATCAATGAGATCCGGCTCAATAAGGCAATGAAACTTCTTAAGCAGGATGCGATCACGGCCACGGAAGCAGCGGAGGCTGTGGGCTTTTTGGATTATAATAACTTCGGGCGTATGTTTCGCAGGTATTTTGGTTGTACGCCTCTGGAAGCGCGCAGACAGGCGCACGTCAGTGAAAAGACACAGCGTAAATAACCGGTCTCAATAAAACAGCAGAATCGTATGAGTTTTTCAGCAGGAGAAAGCTATCTTTCTTCTGCTGTCTTTTTATATAATAGTCACAATTTCAACGGAGCGAAAATATAAATTTTCGTAATACGAAACAGGTACGTTGGTAATAAGTCACAATTTAAAGGAGGAAAAAGAAGTGAAATTAGGGACTTTTACGGTAGTGCTGGGCGACAAATCTTTGGACGAAGCATGTAGCTTTTTAGCAGCAAACGGCGTGCAGATGGTGGAAATTGGATGCGGCGGATTCCCGGGGAAAGCGCATTGTGATGCGGCCGCTCTTCTGGCGGACGAGAAGAAGCAGAAGGAATTTCTGGACACGATCCACAAACATAATCTGGAGATCAGCGCATTGAGCAGCCATGGCAATATGGTGCATCCGAATCCGGAAATCGCAAAGAAGTTTGATGACGATCTGACCAACGCGATTTTGCTGGCGGAGAAGCTGGGTGTTCCTGTGGTAAACACATTTTCAGGCTGTCCCGGAGGAAGCCCGCAGGATACCATGCCCAACTGGGTGACATGCCCCTGGCCGGAAGATTTTACGGAAGTTTTGGATTACCAGTGGAATGAAGTGCTGATTCCTTACTGGAAGAAGAAGGTGGCTTTTGCAAAAGAGCATGGCATACATAAAAT
>VSOD01000017.1:0-9730 GCA_009774655.1 Lachnospiraceae bacterium | reverse complement strand
CTTCTGCGTTTATAATACGAGAACCCTGCTGCGCTTAAGGGAAGCGGTAGGACCGGAGATCGGCGCCAATTTTGACCCCAGCCACTTAATCTGGCAGGGCATGGATCCCTGTGTATGTATCCGTGAGCTTGGCAAAGCGGGAGCACTGTTCCATTTCCACGCAAAAGATACGAAGATCGACCCCGTTAATACGGCAGTTAACGGTGTGCTGGATACGACGCACTATGGCAATGAGATTGAGCGTTCCTGGATTTTCAGATCCGTAGGATACGGCCACGGAGAGGAATTCTGGAAAGCGATCGCTTCAGAGCTGAGACTGGCGGGTTATGATTACGCTGTCAGCATTGAGCATGAGGACAGTCTGATGTCCGGCAGGGAAGGGCTGCTTAAGGCAATCGAATGTCTGAAAAATGTACTCATTTTCGAAGAGAGAGGAAGTATGTACTGGGCATGAAAAAGCATTATTTAGCGATGGTCGGCTTCGGCGGAATGGCCGGCTGGCATTATGACTTGATTGAAAAAATAGAGAATCTGTCAGTGGCGGGTATCTGGGATATCAGGGAAGAGAGACGGGAATACGCGCGTTCCAGACAGATTCCTGTATATGGCAGTCTGGAAGAACTCTTAGCGGATGAAAAGGTGGATATTGTGCTGGCAGCGACGCCGAACGATGTGCATAAAAGTATTGCCATCGCAGCGATGAAGGCCGGAAAGAATGTGGTCAGTGAGAAACCGGTCACACTGTGTTCGGCGGATCTGCAGGAGATGATCGAGGCTTCCAGAGAATGCGGACGGTTCCTGACGGTACACCAGAACCGCCGTTGGGATGAGGATTTCCTGACTGTAAAGAAATTGCTGGCGGAGGGAACGCTGGGGGAAGTGTACCGGTTGGAATCGAGAGTACACGGTTCCCGCGGAATCCCGGGGGACTGGCGTCAGGAGAAAGAGCATGGCGGCGGCATGGTGCTGGATTGGGGCGTGCATCTTCTGGACCAGGCGCTTATGATGTTCCCGGGGACAGCGCTTGAGACGATCTATGCAACGGTTACGAATGTGACCAATCAGCTGGTGGACGATGGATTTACGGCAGATCTGGGATTTGCCAACGGCGTGCACATGATCGTGGAAGTAGGGACGAGCAATTTTATCAACCTTCCCCGCTGGTATGTGCTGGGCAGAGACGGCACGGCAATGATCAAGGATTGGGGAGAAAATTTAAAAATCGTGCGGGCCTGCGGAACGGACGAAGAGGATGTGGTTCCGGTAAGAACGGCGGCCGGTCTGACAAAGACGATGGCGCCGCGGCGTGATGACAGCATCTTTACGGAAGAGCGCCCGGAAGAAAAGAGCGATATCTGCGATTTCTACAGAAATGTGATGGCGGTATTGGAAGGCGGGGAAGAGAGCCTGATCAAGTTGGAGGAAGTGGCGCGTGTTATGCGCGTGATGGAAGCGATATTCGAATCTTCCGGGAAGAAACAGGTCGTACAGTTTGAAGTGTAGAACAAATAATGGAAGGAGCAATTTGCTATGAAATTACCAGTTGCGGCACAGGTATACTCTGTGCGTGAGCAGGCGGAGGCGGATTTTGGCGGGACGATGCAGCAGCTTGCAGATATGGGATATGACGGCGTGGAGCTGGCAGGATTATACGGGAAATCCGCCGGGGAAATTCGTGCCTGTCTGGATCGGGCAGGACTGCAGGCGATCAGCGCCCATGTACCGATGAGCGATTTTGAAGGGGATTTGGACAAAACGGTGCAGGACTATAAGGAGATCGGCTGTCAATATGTGGCGATTCCCTACCTGGACAAAGAAAGATGGTACGGCGGCAGCCGGTTTCAGGATACCCTTGATATGATCGCAAAGATAGCCGGGAAATGCCGGGAAGCGGGCATGGAACTGCTTTACCACAACCATAATTTTGAGTTTGAAAAGACGGTGGAGGGCGGATATCAGCTGGATGCCTTCTATGACGCGATTCCCGCAGAACAGTTGAAAACAGAACTTGATCTGTGCTGGGTAAAAGCGGGCGGAGCAGACCCTGTCAGCTGTCTGCAGAAGTACAGCGGACGCTGCCCGATCGTACATGTGAAGGACTTTATCCGCAAGGACGGAGAAGTCGTGCTGGTGGCAGTGGGAGACGGAGAGGTCGGTGTGGAAAAGGTGGTGCCCGCCGCCGTGGAATGCGAAGCCAGATGGCTGGTGATCGAACAGGATACGCACACCTTTGGCACGCCCATGGAAAATATGGAGAAGAGCCTGAAATGCGTAAAAGCGAAATGAGATCAGGTAACGTAAAATAAAACAAGCCCTGTAAGGAGGACAGTATCATGAAAATTTTAAATGTTGGTGTTGTGGGATGCGGCGGCATTGCAAACAATAAGCATCTGCCCGCTATGAAGAGAACCGGTTGTTACAATATCGTCGCTTTCTGCGATCTGGTTGAAGAACGCGCCGAGAAGGCAAAGAAAGAGTTCGGCACGGAGGACGCCCGTGTTTATACGGATTATGAGGAACTCATCAAGGAGGATCTGGATGCGGTATATGTGCTGACGCCCAACAGCAGTCACGCTCCTGTTGCGATCGCGGCGATGAAGGCCGGCAAGCATGTTATGTGTGAAAAGCCTATGGCAAAAACGTTTGTGGAAGCACAGGAAATGGTGAAGACGGCGAAAGAGACGGGAAAAATTTTGACAATAGGGTATCAGAACCGTTACAGAAGTGATTCCCAGTATCTGAAAAAAGCCTGCGCGAACGGCGACCTGGGCGAGGTTTATTACGCAAAAGCACATGCGATCCGCAGAAGAGCGGTTCCTACATGGGGCGTATTTCTGGATGCGGAAAAGCAGGGCGGCGGTCCGCTGATCGACATCGGCACACATGCACTGGATCTGACACTCTGGATGATGGATAACTATGAACCGGAATCCGTAACGGGTTCTGTGTTCCGTAAGCTGGCCGACCAGAAGGATACCGGAAACGCATGGGGAGACTGGGATCCGGAAGTGTTTACGGTGGAAGACTCTGCTTTTGGCTTTATTAAAATGAAAAACGGCGCGGCCATTCATCTGGAGGCGGCATGGGCGTTAAACAGCCTGGAAGTGGATGAGGCGAAGACGACCCTCTGCGGAACGAAGGCGGGAGCCGATATGAAAGACGGGCTGCGTATCAACCGTGTACAGTACGGCAAACAGTGCGTGGAGAAACCGGCATTGGGCGCAGGCGGCGTTGCCTTTTATGACGGAGCGGCCGAAAGGCCGGAAGACGAGGAACAGAAGATCTTCTATGATGCCATCGTGAATGGGAAACCGTTAACCGTATTGCCGGAACAGGCGATGGTAGTGACACAGATACTGGAAGCAATTTATGAGTCTGCAAAGACAGGGAAGACAATTTACTTTGAATAAACGGTGAACAGAGTAGAAAAGAGGGAAAATGAAATTAGGGATTATTTCCTGGATTCGGGAAGAAGATTTTATAAAAGTAAAGGACAAGGGACTTTCCTTTGTGGAACTGGATGTAAACGACCGTGCGGAGGAGTTTTTGGCCCATGTGGACGAGGTGAAAGAATACAGCGAGCGGTATGAGCTGCCTGTCCAGGCTGTGGGACGCTGGGGAAGCGGACGGATCTGCAAGGACGGCATCTGCGGGGAGGAACTTGCTTTGGAATGCCGTCTGATCGAAGCGGCGGCCAGTCTGGGATGCACCATTTATATTACGGGCTGTAATTATGTGGAGGAACTCTCCTATTATGAAAACTGCCAGCTTGCAATTTCTTATTTTGAAAAGCTGATCGCTTTTGGAAAGCAGAAGGGCGTGAGGATTGCAACTTATAATTGCAGGTGGAACAACTTTGTCTGTGATGCCATGGCCTACACGGTCATTCATGGGTACTTGAAAGATTTGTATATTAAGTATGATACCTCTCACTGCATTTACGCAGGAGGAGACTACCTGCAGGAGGCCAGAGACTGGGGAGGACGGTTCATTCACGTCCATATCAAAGGGGCGCTTTTGATCGATGGAAAGCGTTTTGACGACCCGCCTGCCGGGATGGATATGACAAATTGGGGTGCATTCTTCTCCGTGCTGTATGAGAAAGGATATGAAGAGGGGTTGAGTATCGAACCGCATTCCGCAACATGGCACGGTGAACTGGGCGATAAGGGTGTGGACTATACGATTGCGTACATCAGAAAACTGATGCTTTTGTAAACTGCAAAAAGTTTGACCAGTTTCTTATTTGAGAAGATATTTAAGAAGATAACATGTAAGGGCAGAGCCGGTAAGTCTGTGAATGAAGTCACAGTTTACCGGCTTTGCTTTTGCCTCCGGGCGGGGTTGTTGACCGGGCGTGCTCTGCATATATATAGTAGAAAGAAGACTGACATGGAGTAAAAACAGTAAAATGTCAAAACCGGATCAAAATTATACGGTGATCAGAGAGTATAAGAACCTGTACGACATGGAAGAACTGATAAGGCGCATTATTCGAACACACATCGGGAGGATACAGGAGGGGAAAGAGAAAGCAGAAGGGGCAGAAAGCAGGGAGTAGCCATGGGAAACAGGAAGGAGCAAACGCGGACGAAAGAAGATGCAAAGTTAAATACGGCGCTGTATATCCGTCTTTCCAGAGAAGACGGGGATAAAGCCGAGAGCTTAAGCGTTGCAAATCAGCGTATGCAGCTTATGGAATTTATGGAAAGGCAGAGTGACCTGCGCCTGCACGATGTCTATGTGGACGACGGACATACGGGAACAAACTTTGAACGTCCGGCTTTTAAGCGGATGATTGAAGACATCGAGGCCGGGAACGTGCAGTGCGTCCTTGTCAAAGACCTGTCCAGGCTTGGCAGGAATCTGCCGGAAGTCTCAAGGTACACGGGCGAATATTTTCCGCACAAAAGAGTACGCTTTATCGCAGTCAATGATCTGATAGACCGGAACTATCTGGAGATCGACCCGGATGGAGATATGATGATGGATTTTAAAAATATGTGCAACGGGTTTTATCCGAGAGATCTCTCCAAAAAGGTACGTTCCACTTTCCGCAGCAAACAGAACAGCGGCCAGTTTATCGGCGCTTTTGCCAGTTTTGGCTATGTGAAGTCGGCGGAGGATCACAACAGGCTGGAAATTGACCCCTGTGCCGCGGATATCGTGAAGAGGATTTTTGCCATGTACATAAAAGGGCACGGGCAAAATACGATTGCGAAGATTCTGAATGAAGAAGGCGTACCATGCCCGTCGGAATATAAAAGGCAATGCGGGCTGAACTATCACAACGGCAGCCGGCTGGGCACTACTGCTTACTGGACGTATTCGACAGTAAGAAATATATTGAGGAATGAAATATATACCGGCAGCATGGTACAGAATAAAAGTTTCAGACAGATGTGTAAGAAAAATGCGGTCAGCCTGCCGAGGGAGAAGTGGATCGTTGTCGAAAACACCCATGCGCCTGTGATCGACAGGGAAACGTGGGATAAGGTGCAGGATCTTCTGCAAAGAAATACGAGGCAGACCGGTCTTACGGACAACGTCCATCTGTTTGCCGGCTATTTAAGATGCGGGGACTGTGGGCGCGCCATGGTTAAGATCAGGCGCAGAGGCGAAACATATTTTAACTGTGGCAGCTATAACCGCTATGGCAGGAAAATCTGCACGATTCATAACATTACCGGGCGGAAACTGGAAGAGATTGTGCTGCAGGACCTGAATCTGATGATCCGGTCGGTGCAGGATATAGAGCGGCTGGTCACGGAAGAAAATCAGAAGCGGCGTAAGACGCGCCTCAGTTCTCTGGGTGACAGCTCCGGCTATCAGACACAAATCAGGCGCCTTAGGCAGAAGAAAGAGCGTACGTACGAAGATTATGCCGACGGGCTGATCACGAAGGACGAGTACCGACAGTACAGGGACAAATACGAACAGCAGATAGAAGCCGCCAGTGCAATGCTGGCTAAGATCGGCGAAGTTAAGGAGCAGCCGCCTGAAAACGGTCCGTGGATTGAAAGGCTGCTGCAGTACCGGGAATTGTCTCATCTTGACAGGAATATCGTTGTGGAAATGGTCTCTATGATTTACATTTATGAAGACAATACCGTGAAGATCGTCTATAACTTTTCCGATGAAGTGGAGGCGTTACGGAACGGTAAGATGCCAGAGAATAGTAAGATGCCAGAAACGGTCCATCAACAGTCCATCTTCCTGGGGGAATGAAGACACGGGACGCATTCTGGAAACGCTCAAGAAACATAATGTGAAGGTGACCTTCTTCATGACCGGGGGCTGGGTGGAAAGCTATCCGGATGATGTGAAGGCGATTCTGGCAGCAGGTCATGACCTTGGCAATCACAGCGAAAACCATAAAAACATGTCACAGCTCTCCGACGAACAGTGTCAGGAAGAACTGATGAAAGTACATACCAGGGTGCAGGAACTGACAGGGTATGAGATGTTTCTTTTCCGGCCGCCCTACGGTGATTATGACAATCATGTCATAACCAATACCCATAAATGCAACTATTATCCGATCCAGTGGTCCATTGATTCTCTCGACTGGAAAGACTACGGGGCCGACGATATTGTCAAACGCGTGGTGGAATCCGATAAATTGAAAAACGGATCGATCATTTTAATGCATAACGGCACGGCATAGTTAATACGTCAATCAGATCAAAAAATTAACATCTTTAATTGTACCGGTATCAACGTTACATTCGATGCTTTCTATTATACTACGCCAGAACGTGCGCTTATTTTCCCGATCAAGGGATTGATAAATAGTAAGCCAATCACCTGACAGGGTTTGTTTTATTTTATCAAAAGACTTATTGCCCGAGGGAAAAGGGAGTATACTATCTTCGTATTCCTTAAGTATCGCAGAAATCCGCGCATACTCGGAATCATACTTTTCTTCGCTGATGCGCCCTTTCTGGTACATATTATTTAATCGATCAAGTTCTCTCCTATAGTCATTAGCATTGATAATTTTTTCAGCAGATTTTTTTTCTGCCGTAATAGTTTTGACTTCGATCTCTTTTTCTAAAATAAGCCGTTCAATGTTGTTGATGAGATAATCCTCACAAACTGCTTCATTCATCACCCTTGAGTACTCACACGCGCTGTTGGCATAGTGATTCAGGCATCTATAATATCTGTAATATTTTTTCTGTTTTCCGCGGATCCTTCGTGCAGATGCAAGACGACGGTCGCATAAAGGGCATACAAAAAGCCCTGTAAATAAGTATGGATCCTGTTTGGTCTGATTTTCTCTGATTTTTATGTTTTTTGCATTGATCGTCTGCATTAGATCATATTGCTCCTTCGTAATGTATGAGGGACAGTAGTTATCGTTATCACGATACGCACCATAATAAAACGGACTTTTACACATGGTTAACATAGAGGTTATTGAGAACACGTCCCCGTATTTTCTGTTAATGTACTTTACGGTACCGGTCTTACTCTGATGCGTAAAATAGTATTCAAAGATTTCATTTACCAGGGCTTCCCGGGCCGGGTCCTTAACAAGCCTCTTTACCCCGTCGATCACATCGATCCTATATCCGAAAGGAAGTGCAGCATCTCCAAAAATAGCTTTCCCCTGCCGGATAGAGGATTCATTTACAAATTTTATCCTTTCACTCGTCGTATCAGTCTCATTCTGATTGATCGAGAGCATGATATTGACGTTTAGGCGGCCTTCACGGGTATCGAGATTCATACTCGGTTCAGCAGCGGCCACCCATCTGCAGTCATGAGCGTCAAGAATGTCCTGTACTTTATAAAAGTCTGCTACATTCCTAAACCAGCGATCCATTTTCCAGAAGAGCACCACATCCACTTCATTACCTTTTACGCGTTCAAGAAGTTCTTTGATAGCCTTACGGCGTTTTAATTCCTTTCTGGCGGTCTTACCCTCGTCGGCAAAATGGCCGATGACCTTCCAGCCCTGCCGATCGGCATAATCGGTCAGGTAACTAAGTTGTGCCTCGAGGCTTTTACCGTGCATAACCTGTTCGGCAGAAGAAACGCGGATGTAGATTGCACACCGTAGTATTTTTGACATTGTATCATCCTCCTCTATTATCTTATGGTTTTTTGGGTATAAAAATAACAGCCAGCGCATTTAACGCTTGCAGGCTGTCCCCGAAGATGATACAATCTTTTTGCGATGTTTGTATCTCTTCGGGGATATATCTAAAAGCCGTTCCTGTTGGCACAGGGGCGGTTTTTGCTATAGGGCAGAAATACAGATGCTTAAATCACTATAAATACATACGGGAATATCATCGTCAAAACTGTATTGATTTGATGCCTGTTCATGTTCAAAATCAAAAACATTTACAATACGTGTTTTGGGGTTTATGACCCAATATTCACGGACACCTGCAGAGCGGTACTTGAAAAGTTTTATGCCGTAGTCTATCTGTGAGGTACCAGGAGACGTAATCTCAATTATCCAATCCGGTGCGCCATGGCATCCTTTGTTATCCAGCTTGTTGCCGTCGCATATGATTGAAATATCCGGTTCGACATAGTTCCTGTCATCCTCATTCAGGAAGACGGCAAATGGGGCGGGGAATATTTCACAGGTGCCACCATGCCTTTTGATGTATTCCCGGATTTCACCGGACAGGTTCATTAAGATACGTTGGTGCATCGTACTTGGCGGGGCCATGTTATAGATCCGGCCGTCGATCAGCTCCGCCCGCTGCCCGTCCGGAAGGGCGTAGATATCCTCGATTGTATAAATTCTTTCCTGCTGTAGTGCCATAGGGGCTCCTTTCTTTTTTAATTACTTTGCATTTTGAGTACGCTGATCAGAGCGTCAAAGCATTCGTCTGATTTATTGCATCGATGTAATCGTCTCTTTTTCGATTGCTGTCGCGGCGGGTGTGGTTTGCCACCTCATCTGCAAGTGGTTAGACAGCAATGGTAATGACAACTAGCCCAAAAAGAAAACCCCGGAGTAGCCGCTCCGGGGTTTTCGACTGGTGTACATACGATGTAACCGTCTCTCTTTTGCCTATCGGCATTATAGCATATGCAGATAGGTATTGCAATATTTCCCGGAAGGTTTCGCAGGTTAAACTTATAAACTAAAATTTTTATAAAATCACCGTTATCAATGGCATTTTCTGGATGCATTTTTATAAAATCCCAGATTTTTTATCCTAAAAATTGCATACAGAAAAGCAATTTTACACTTTTGTAACTTTATAAGTTTATCCTGGAAGGTTTCGTATTAAATCTTTTGTTATGTCAATCGAGCATTCTTCTGGTGTGAGGGGCGTTTCTTTTTTGGTGAATCTTTGTGGCTCGCTGTGGGTTTCTTCTCTGGGTAAAGTGAGATTACGTCCGTAATGGGGGCTAAATTTTGGCTGTAAATACTTTACCGCATTTATTACATCTGAATTTTTGTTTTCCCACGGCTTTACTGTTTACAAGAGTGAACGGGTGTAGAGGGTTCAGATTTATACTCGTACGAGTTCGTCCACCAATTAGTGATACGTCTTTACTTCCGCATAACATTCTTGGGCATTTTATCCTTGCCATGTTTAACTCTCCTTAATTAATTTTTATTTTATTTGTACATAAAAATAGCCTTATCCTGTAGCCAAAAATTTGTTTCATATTCGATCTCGATATTTTCCGCATTTTGAGGGACCTCAAAAACAACGATTCCACCCATCTTTCTACCAGGAGATAAATTAGC
>VSOD01000169.1 GCA_009774655.1 Lachnospiraceae bacterium | reverse complement strand
GTCCGGATCGGGGTTTTTGTCCGCACTGCGCCCGCCGTAAATATTCCCCAGCGCCATGGCGATCATGATCGTTCCGATAATGATCGTCCACACGATCTGCGAAGAACTGAAATACGGAGCCAGCAGCCTGCTGGCCCCCAGCTCCACCGCCATCACCGACATCCCTGCAAAAAATTCCGTCAGGTAAAGAAATAATTTATTGCTCAATACAGGCGTTGTTTTCGTCGCGTTCATTCCTTCTATAATTCCTTTCTTGTTCCTGTGTATTCTTTCCGGCATATCCCTGCTGTCCCGGATGTCCCAAACGTCCGTTCCTGTAGATTTGAGCCTGCCTTAAATCCCGGACACCCCGAAAACGGGGCCGTGCCACTCCACAAGCCCCGTCTTTCAGTATATACAATTTCTTATCCCTTTTCCACGAAAAAATTTATAAAATTTTCCATTTTCCCTCTGCGTGGATATTGCCGGCTGTGCCTGCAATATCCCTGAATACGTAATGGAAGTTTACTTCCAGGCTTCAGTAAAGACAGCAGCATGGGACAATACCGGAATGTCTACACGCTCCCTTTCACCACCAGGATCTTATCCCCCGCACTGATCTCTTCCGTCACCAGCTCATTGACTTCTTTTAACTGCGAGATCGTCACATAATACCGCTTCCCGATATCCCACAGCGTATCATTCGGGCCGGCGATATAGATGACCATGCCCGGCAGTTCGCTGAGTTTGTTCAAATCCAGCTCTTCCACCTTGATATCCGTGATCAGATTACTCTTCTGCACCGCAAACACGATCACCTTAAACAGCAGCGCAGCCTTCACATCCAGTTCATCGCTGTCAAGCATTGTCACCGTCAGCTGTTCGATACTGCAGCGCAGCTTAATGATACTGGTCGGCGTAATGTTGTCGGCTTCCACTACGTACTGAAACGGCAGTACATTTCTCGTGGAATAAATAGATTTCGATCCGTTGCCGCACAGATACAACGTAACTACCGTCAGTGTTCCCGTAATGGCGATCCCGTTCTCCACGATCGCCTGTTCCTCGATCTGGATCTCCCCTTCCGAGTGAATCAGCTGATACATGGGCATCTCCGGATTCTGGATCTTCGCATGTTCCGCGATCTTACATTTGCCGCTGCCGCACAGCAGAAGACTCTTAAGCTGTACTTCCGTAGTCAGCGCCTCGATCTCTTTCTCCACGCCGTAAATATCCGACAGTACTTCCATGTTTTCCTCTTCGTACAGATGGATATCCAGATCCAGCACCGGCTCCACACAGAAGACCCTCTCTTCTCCGTCGAAATCCTGCCGCACCTCCACATTGCACTGTCCCAGGCTGTAACGAATATCCGGTATCATATTTTCCCTGCATCCGTGGCACTCTATGATTCCGCTGAATGGCACCGTGTTCTCATACCAGAGTGTTCTGTCGTTGTCCCCTTCCCCCTCATACAGGAAAAAGGCCCGCATCTCACCCTGAATGGATATCTTCTCATCCAGCGCCTTAAACTCCACATGGTCAAAAGTGATATGATGCCATATTGTCTGGAATACATTCGGCAGATTTCCCGACAGCTCCATCTCCTCTTTTAACCGGAAAATATCTTTCTTCTGCAGTACAAGCTCCACCATCGGATAAGTACGCTTACGGTATTCCACCGGCTCCTCATGATAGATATCCACCGCCGTATCCTGCTCCACATGCTCCTCCAATTCCAGTCCGAAGGCCACAACCGCCTGCACGCTGATCTTCCTGGAGTTGATCAGCCCCACCGTCAGATCCTCGATCGCCCAGTCTGTCAGGATGATATCCCCGTTCGATACCCCTTCCATATTGACCCGTTCCTCAAAGGGAAGCACCGCCTCCATACTGGCGCACATTCCCTCCGTATCCGTCAGATACAGGATCGATACCACCAGCCTGCCTCTCAGATTCACCACATTTTCTCCGGCACGGATCTCCTCCATGATGACCTCGCCCTTGCTGTTAAGCAGGTGACTGGCATCAGGCTTGTTATCTGAAATATTCACATCTTCTTCCAATACCATCTGGGTGCCGGCTCTGCTGCTGATCCGATCCATATGTATCTTCTTTTTTACTAATTCCACAAGAATAAACCTCCATGCGTATACTTAGTAAAAGTATATGCCGCATGAAGGTTGTATATGAATATTACTTTCTTATCCGTCTGCAGGGCTTTCCTTTTCCCTCACGATTCCACCGCCCCGGTCAGTTCCGACACATCCTCGACTCCGTACCGCTTCATATAGGCCTCGATCCCTTCAGCCACTTCCACCGTCGTATAAGGGTTCACAAAATTCATGGCTCCCACAGCCACCGCACTGGCGCCCGCCAGCAGAAACTCTATCGCATCCTCTGCATTTGCGATACCGCCCATGCCGATGATCGGGATCTTCACCGCGCGGGCTGCCTGATAGACCATACGCACCGCCACCGGTTTGATGGCCGGCCCCGACAGCCCGCCCGTCTTATTGGCCAGAGCAAACTTTCTTTTGTGGATATCGATCTTCATGCCGGTAATCGTATTGATCATGGAGAGGGCATCTGCTCCTGCCGCCTCCGCAGCCCTCGCCATCTCCGTAATATCCGTCACGTTGGGACTGAGTTTCATGATCACGGGCTGCTTTGCTTTCTTTTTCACCTGTGAGGTTATGTCATACAGGCTGTCCGGTTTCTGGCCAAAAGCGATGGCCCCCTCTTTCACATTCGGACAGGAAACATTGATCTCCAGCATGTCGACCGGCTGATCCTCCAGCCGCTCCACCACCGCCAGATAATCCTCCACCGTTTTGCCGCAGACATTGACTATGATCTTCGTGTCATATTTCTGCAAAAAAGGGATATCCCGCTCCACGAAAACGTCGATACCCGGATTCTGCAAACCGATGGCGTTCAACATACCGCCGTAAGTCTCCGCCACCCGGGGCGTCGGGTTGCCCGGCCACGGCACATTCGCCACACCTTTGGTCACCACGGCGCCCAGACGGCTTAAATCCACAAAATCGCTGTACTCCATCCCGGACCCGAAAGTCCCGGACGCCGTCATCACCGGATTGTTTAAGGTTACGCCTGCTATTGTCACTTTTGTATTCATCAGATTTTCCTTCCCTCAACGCTGATTCTGCCATTTCCTTTCCGGAGATCCCTTTTTATCTTCTCCGGTCAGGCTTTATCTTCTGATCATATCTCCACTTCTTCCGCTTCAAATACAGGCCCGTCCGTACAGATCCGCGCATTATGCACATGAGAATGCGCATCGATCTCCTTCGTCCTGCACACGCACCCCAGACAGGCGCCCACGCCGCAGGCCATCCGCTCCTCCAGAGAAATATAGGCGGCTATTCCCTGCTCTGCGGCATATTTTTTGATCGCCCGCAGCATGGGCATCGGCCCGCAGGCCATGATCATATCAGCCTCCAGCGCATTGACTCTGATTATATCCATCACATTGCCCTGCACGCCGACACTGCCATCCTCCGTAGCGATATAGACCTGCCCATACTGCCCCAGATCTTCCTGCAGAAAAAGGTCCTGATCCCGGTATCCCAGCAGAATATGTTTCTCTGCTTCCAGCTCCCTGGCCAGCTGCAGCATCGGCGGGATACCGATACCACCGCCCATCAGCAGTACCTTCCTGCCGACGGCTTTCTCGACCGGAAAGCCATTGCCGAGCACGCCCAGCACCTCCAGGCTCTCCCCTGCGCTGCAGGCCGAGAATTCCGCCGTCCCTTTGCCCGCGACGCGATATACCAGCCGCAGCCTGCTCCTGTCCCGATCCACCTCGCAGATGCTGATCGGCCGCGGCAGCAGCGTCGCCGCATTGTGCGGATATACCGCCACAAACTGCCCTGCACGGGCCTCTTCTGCCAGCTCCGTTTCTACCCACAGATCATAGATCTGTGCCGCAATCTGTTTTTGTGACACTACTGTCACTGTTGTTTTCTTTTTTTGTGCCATCCTGCTGTGCCCTTCCTGTACTTCTCTGGTTTGCTGTTTTCCTGGTTTTCTGTTTCTTTAGTTTCCTGCTTCTTTAATTTTCTGTTTCTTTCGTTTTCTGTTTCCTTAGTTCCTGTTTCCCCGATATACAATTTTCCCCTGACAGATCGTATAACTGATCACGCCGGGCATCGTCTCCCCGATGAAGGGAGAATTCACCGCCCTGGAGGCAAAACCGTCCACCACCCACTGCCCGTCCGGATCAAGCACTACCAGATCTGCCGGGCCGCCCTCTGCCACATAGCCCGCATCGAGGCGGTACAGCTGCGCCGGCGCATAACTCATCTTCCGCACCAGTTCGGACATAGACAGGTATCCCTTACGCACCAGCTCCCGGATTCCCAAAGACAGCGCCGTCTCCAGTCCGATGATGCCGCTTGGCGCTTCCGTCAGCGGCTTTGCTTTCTCTTCTGTGCTGTGGGGCGCATGGTCGGTGGCGATCATATCAATCGTGCCGTCCCGCAGCCCCTCGATGATCGCCAGCCTGTCCTCCTCCTCCCGCAGCGGCGGGTTCATCTTCGCCAGCGTACCGTGCCTGATCACCGCCTCCTGCGTCAACGTAAAATGATGAGGTGTGGCCTCCGCATAAATATGGCTGCTCAGACGCTTCGCCTGCCGTACCAGTTCCACCGCTTCCCGCGTGCTGATATGCTGGATGGACAGATCGGCTTCCTGCGTCACCGCAATCCTAAGATCCCGCTCCACCATGGAAATCTCCGCTTCTCTGGGGGAACCTCCTATCCCGAAATGCGCCGCCGCCCTGCCGGCATTCACGCCGTTATTCCGGATCAGAGCGGGATTCTCTTCATGCAGGCTGACCGGCCGCTGCAGCCTCGCCGCGCACTGCAGGGCACTGCGCAGCAGCTCCTCGTCCAGCAGCGGGATGCCGTCATCGGTAAACCCTGCCGCTCCCAGCCTGCTCAACGTCTCCATATCCGTCAGTTCCCGCCCCTGCATTCCCTTCGTCACGTTGGCGCAGGTATATACATGAATTCCCGTCTCCCGGCCTTTTTCCAACACATAAGAGAGGGTCTCCGCATTGTCCACCGCCGGTTTCGTATTCGCCATCAGCACCACCGATGTAAAGCCGCCCCGGGCCGCAGCCTCCGCGCCCGAACAGATGTCCTCCTTATAAGTAAACCCGGGATCGCGAAAATGCACGTGAACATCTACCAGTCCGGGAATTATGTATTGACCTTTTAAGTCAATCGCTTCCAGATTTTCTTTCTTCCCAGAATCCGTTCCCTGCGGCAGAATACCCGCAATTTTTCCGTCTTTTATCAGAATATCCCGATGTCCTTCCGTACCCGATGCCGGATCGATCAAATAACCGTTCTTTAAATACAACATAATAATGCCGCCCCTTTTTGTGCTTTATCTTCCTGCTTTTTATGATAGTATACCATATCTTCCCCGTTAATCAAACACCACCGGTTTATCCACAAACTCTGTCTTGATCACCACATAAGGGTAACTTTCCACCTGATTGCTCTTCTCCTCCGGCGCCGGCCCGATCAGGTTCGTATCCACATAGATAGCGTTGGCCGTCTCGTACAGCGCATTCACGGCAATGCTGTAACCGCCGGTCTCCTGCGTCCCGTAGCCCACACAGATATAAAGAAAGCCCCTGTCCTCGAAGGTAAGTCTGAATGCCTCTGTCTTCTTCTGCGCGATCTTACTAAGCAGTTCCTCCGGGATCTTATCTTCCGCGATCACCGTGCAGTCCAGATCCTTGATCTTCTCCATGGCATCCTGTTTCTTCCCGCACGCATATACACTCATACACATCAGACAGATCAGAAAAACGCTCACAATCCTCTTCTGATATTCATAGAATCTGCTCATATGCTTCCACTCCGACAATAAACTCTTATTATCTAATTTATTACGAAACTGCCTGGTGTATTCCTATTGATTAATGCCATCATTCCCTATATAATTATGAAAGAAGTCCTCACAGCCGTACACAAAAACAGGACAATCCCCAAATTTACAAAATTCCAGAAAGGCACTCCCATGATTCGATTAATTTTGGTTCTTCTCTTCGTTGTTATCTTCCTGATCGTCAGCCTGCCGATTCAGCTGGCGGAATACATCATCGGCAAATACAATCCGGGCCTGAAAGACCGCAGCTCTCTGGCGATCGTCAAGTGGGCCTTCCGTGTCGTTCTCTTCCTTTCCGGCATCACCGTGACCGTGATCGGTGAGGAAAATGTTCCAAAAGACGAGCCGGTACTTTATGTCGGGAATCACAGAAGCTATTTCGATATCCTCATCACCTACGTCCGTGTACCGCGGCTTACCGGCTATATGTCCAAAATAGAGATTCTGCGCATTCCGTCCCTGAATACCTGGATGAAATACCTGCACTGCGTTTTTCTCGACCGCTCTGATATCAAAGCCGGTATGCAGTCCATCCTGACGGCCATCGACAAGATCAAGTCCGGTATCTCCATCTGTATTTTCCCGGAGGGGACGCGCAACCGGACGGAAGATACTTTTCTGGAATTCCACAACGGCAGCTTCAAAGTCGCCGAGAAGAGCGGATGCGCCATCGTTCCTATGAGCATCAACAATGCCGGCCATATCTTCGAGGATCATATCCCATGGATCCGCAAGACCCATGTTGTCCTCGAATACTGCAAGCCCATTTATATGAATGAACTGGACAAAAAAGATAAACGCCGCATCGGTGTCCTCGTACAGGACGTTATCAAAGAAGCCTATTTCAAAAATAAAGAGCTGGTATAGCTGCCTTTTACTCAGCAGCTACCCCCAGCTCCTCCACGATCGCACTCATCATCAACACCAGCTCCGCATTCAGGTCGATCTGGCTCATAACACCAAGGCTCATGTCAACCTCTTTATAATTGCGGCTTCCAACTCCGTCAAAATAGCTGACAGACTGCAGATTCCGTCCCAGTATATAGTGAAGATGGTTCTGCAGCAGCATGGAATACTCATGGTTGGTGATGACGTGATCGACAACCGTCAGCCTCGTAATATCCTTCAACAGTTCCGCGCTGCCACTGTGCTCTTCCTTCATACACACCAGCAGGCCGGACTGCCTGGAATCTTCGGCGATCCTTTCTCCCTCCTGCATCAGGATCTTCATCACGTCCCCGCAAAGGCTCACATCCACATTCTGCTTTGTCGACATATAGGTCACACAGCCCCAGAAAACATGATCATTCTGCATGTCGGTGAGCGGATTTCCCAACAGATATTCTTTGATCACCGTATGATAGCTGTAGGCTCCGGCAGCACGGTAAAGTTCTGCCGCGGCATGAAAATATTCCTCCGGCGTGACATCCTCCAGATATTTTCCCACGTAGCGGTAAGCCCGGTCCGCCGCCTGCAGGCACTGAGTCGCAAAAGTTCTGTCATAATTCTGATAAAGATAGCTGAATTTCGCCAGCGTCGCCGCAAACTGGACTGTCGCATTCATATTGATCCCGTCCACATAGAGCAGATACCCCGCCGATTTGTTATCAACGCTGCTGACGCCGGAATATACCGCGCCGCTCGTGGCATCCTGCATCTTGAGCAGCCAGTCGATCTCGTACTTCACCTCGTCCAGCACATCCGGAATGTCATTGCCGCTCTCGGGGATCCCCGCCTGGTCGTCGAACACATCCGGATACAGTTCATAGGCCGTCATAAGATAGTTGGCCGTCCTGCACCCTTTGGACACGTCCCGGCTGCCCGTCTCATCCACATGCCAGCCGCCCGACACATCCAGCTTCACATCGGCTTCGTCTTTGAGCTGTGCTTCTCTGGCATGACAGGCATTCCTGGCCGCCTCGCCGGCCAGCTCCGAAGAAAGCGTCTGCCCGCAGCGGTTATAGTAGTATTTCTTCAACGCCGTATGAAACAGCTCCGTATACGGGTCGTCCGCTATCTCGAACGTATAGGACTGTCCCACCATGGCCGCCTGTATGTAATAGGTGCCGACAGTTTCCAGCGCTGTAAATTCACCGTAGCTTACCGGCAGATCCTCCTCCTGTACATTTTCCCGCGGCTCGACCTGGCCCGTATAGACGATCTGACCGCTTTCCGCATCCACCACCTCGAACGTATCCGGCAGCAGTTCCCCGTAAAATATGGCCGTCTTGTCGCTTCCCCGCGCATATCCCACCTGATCGACGAGAATACCCGGCAGACTCTCCGGCACTTCATAATTGAATTCCGGCGTCAGTCCCAGCGTCGTAAGTTCCTCGCCCTCACTCCCCGTCTGCAGCGTATCAAAAGAAAACTCCGATACAAAACCGCAGCCTGTCAGGAGCATCGCACACAGCACTATGCAATTTCGTATTTTCAAAAATCTCTTTCTCATGGTATCTTAAATCTCTCTTTTTATCTTCGATCCCGATGCAAAACTGTCCAGTTCCTTATTCTATCACAAAATTCCGCTCTCTTCATCATAATATATGATTTTTCCATTAATTATCGTGCATAAAGCGCTGGTAAATACTTCCCTCGGATAGCAGACAAAAAACTACCCAACCACGACCTAACCAG
>VSOD01000168.1 GCA_009774655.1 Lachnospiraceae bacterium | reverse complement strand
CCGGCTCATCCTTATAGTATTTGCAGATCACGACCCGGTCCTTCGAAAAGGCCGTCAGCTCGATGGTCTCGAACCCCATCTCCAGTTCCGTGAGCGGCGGATTCCGGTCATAGGATTCCAGTTCGCTGATCAGGCTTTCCCGGTCCAGCCCGATATATTTTACCGGCACGGCCTCCTGTTTCTCCCGGATCGTACCGTCCACAAGATTGACCTCCTCGATCAGATACATGGTATCCGCCGTCACCACCGGGATCTTCTCCACCGCCGCCTCGATAACCTGTTCCTTTTTTGCATTCTCCCCGGATGCCCACATATTGTCATACACCCGCTCGTCTCTCTCTCTATCCACCGCTTTTTCCTGATGCCTGTTCGGGTAAAAAAACTGCTCCGCCTTAAGGGCAGTATATCCGCCTGCTCCCAGCATAAATACGGACATCACAAGAAAAAGACTGACACGTCTTACAAATTTCATCCTTACCTCTCCGCAGATACTGCCGCCTGTGCCTGCAATATCCCTGAATACAAAACCTGTGCTCCTGCATGCCGCGGCTTTCCCCACGGTCATGTCTCAACAAAAAACGGAAGGAATTTTCCTGTAATCAGTATCAGTCATTTCAAAATTTTTATTCAGTTGTATGACAAATATGTATGTCAAATCTATCGAATTTGTATCCGGCTTCTATAAAACGCCGATGTTCTTTCCAAACATGATGAAGAAAAAGCCAAACGGCATCCGTGACAGCTCTTCTTCCCCGATCACCCGCAGGACCATCAGCATCGTCAAATCAAGAAAGACCCCCGCAACGATCCCGGTAATGATCGTCACCACCGCGCCCGCCGGTTCCAGCATGAACCGGCCGATCAGCATCACCGCCAGCCCGCTCACAACGGCTGCCGCCGCCGGAAAAGCCACCCCGCTCAGCCAGCTTTGCCGATATTTCAGATTCCTGCTCAGAAACACAAAATTCAGGCCGGCAAAGACCGCAAAATAAGCAATCATCGCGTAGATAACGCCGTCCGCGCCAAGCAGTGCCTTCTGCACGAACAGATAAGCCGTCAGCAGATGAACAGCCAGGGAGACCAGCACCGAGATCAAAAGCTCCCAGAGCATATGCAGCTTCAAAAGAAGCTGTGCAAAGAAAAAGCCGAAGCCGCACAGCACGATCACCACCGCGCCCTTCTGTATCCACGGCGCCACCGCTTCCGTCTCTCCTTTGAACAGGCAACTGACCACCGCCTCCGCCAGCGCCGCCAGATAGATCGCCACCGGAAAGGCCACCATGGACAGCCTGCCCACAGCCCTGCCCATGCGCTCCCGCATGATACGGTACTCTTCCCGGTCATAGGCATTTTTGATCCTGCCCGTCATGGAAGATGCGCTCAGCAGACAAATGGCTGCCGCCACCCCGGTCAACACGGCAAATTTGCTGTAAAATGCGCCCCACATTGCGGTCCGGATCTCCCCCAGTTCTTCCACCCTCCTGTTCATACAGTAGTTGAACATTCTCTGATCGACCAGCATAAACAGGTTGGTAAAGATCGCAACGATCGCCGTCGGCAGACAGCTTAACAGCACATTGCGCTGAATGGAAAACCTGGTCTCTGCCCTTTTGCTGTTATCCTCTTTCGCTTTGCCCCGGGTTGCGCCGGAGAAGAGCACATAGACGGCCAGTAGATAGATTACCGTGATCACCTGCGACAGCATCACGCCGACCATGGCCCCCAGCGCTCCATAGGCAAAGCTGTATTCTTTTCTCTGCACAAGTGCCGCCACCTTGTTGCCATATTTGTAGAAGGTACCGCTGCAGGCCAGCGTGCAGAAGATCATCGCTGTCTTCTCTATGTACTGGGAATGCGCGGACAGTGTCCCCAGCCCGTAACCGCTGAAATAGCCGCGGAAAGTACCGATGATCGCCGCAAAGACGATCGTCGGCGCAGCGGCCAGAATAGCCATACGGCTGGCCGGCTCCAGCACGAGAATATCCGCGATCTTCGCCGAAGCCAGAACAAGTCCCGCCGCCACAACAATACTGAACAGGACATCCATCGTAAATACCGCCCCGAATACCCGTCTGGCATTCTTGTGCTGTTCCCGCTTCACCCTGTAGCGGATGACGCCCGTCATGGCCCCTGCCATGCTGTAGGACGTCAGAAAAGTGACCAGCAGAAAAATCTCGAACGCCGGTGCGAACAGGCCCATACCCGCATCCCCGATGTTCCGGGAAAGCGGAATGCGCATCACAAGCAGCAGTATATAGGACAAAACGCCCGCCGATTGGATAAACGGCATTCTGATCCCCGCGATGACCGATCCTTTGCGGGAACCGTCTCTCATTTGTAATCTCATAATGTATCTTACCTCACAGTGGTCTGTCTTACGTGTCCAGGGCCTGCGCACCTTTCTCTGCCGCAGGCGTTTCCTCTGCCCTCTGCAGTTCCCGCGTGATGCCAAGCCGCGAAAGCGCTTCTTCCTGTTTCTGTTCCATCACGGCCGCCTCCTGCGGCTCCATATGGTCATAGCCGCACAGATGGAACATGCTGTGCGCCGTCAGAAAAGCAAATTCCCGCAGAAGCGAATGCCCGTATTCCTCCGCCTGCGACGCCGTCCGCTCCACCGAGAGGATGATGTCGCCCAACAGAAGTTCCCCGCTGTCGGGATCAAAACAGTCCGCCTCATCTGCTTCCGCCGCAGAGAAGTCACCCGCCTTCTCAAACGCTATATTCGGAAAAGAAATCACATCCGTCTCCCGGTCTATCTCTCTGTACTGCCTGTTATATATACGGATGCCGGCATTATCTGTCAGTAGAAGACTGACTGTCGTCTCATAGGGACAGTGCTCCATTTCCATGACCGTTTCCATGATCTTCTCCAGCACTTCCTGTGCGTCAAAGGGAAATTCCACATCCGTTTCATTTTCAACGTAAGAAGTCATAATACAGTTTCTCCTCGACAAATATTTTCTTCATCTCCGAAAGCTGCGCCAGCGAGATCTCGTTGCACCACAACTCGTCCGTCTCCAGTTTTTTCCTAAAGACCGTGTCGATCAGCTGTTTATAGTTCAGCTGCGCCTTCGGATCCTTCTCAAAAAGATAGAGGATAGAGGACACAATGCAATCGGAAAACAATACCACGATCGTCTCCTTCGACACCACCTTCTCCGTTCCGTCCACATATTCTTTAAGGATCCGCTTCGTGTTGACCGGAAAATGATATTCATCGCAGATGGCCGCCACATTTTCCCAGGTGTTCTCCCCTTTCAGTTTGCCGATCCTGTGATAATAGCCGCAGGCTTTGACCGCCGCATCATCGAGCTGCAGCCGTCTGGCGATCCGGTCTCCCAGATAGGCCGTGTGTACCGCATGATAATATTCTTCTTTGGACATATCCTTCAACTGCACCAAAAGCGGACACTCCGGGTCGTTGATCTCCATATATTTCTCCCGGTCCTTATGAATGACCGAAGTGCTGAACGCCTTGAGGATGACCAGCAGCAGGATACAGCAGATCATCAGATTCATCGCCGGGATCGTAAACTGCGACACGGCAAGCGGATCCTTGGAAAAAAGGACCACGTTGGCCGTCAGGCAGAGAACCAGCACCAGCAGGGAAACGATGACCGGCATCCCCACCAGAAAGTCGTCATTCAGATTGCTGAACATAAGAATCCCCGCCAGCCCGCTTATGAAATAGAGCCAGAAAACGGCCACATCGCCGCCCGTAAAATTGACTGCGAGGAGCAGACACACACTGCCCGCCGCCATACCCGTTATACAGTTGCTGAATACGCCCAGAAGGACGAAGAGCACCAGAAAAGGCCAGCCCGTCACCGGCAGGCACGGAAAAAAGACCGCCGCCAGCAGACTTCCCAGATACACCACCGCAAACTTGCCCGTCCTTCCATTCTTTCGGGTACAAAAGAGCCCCAGCACCTCGCTCAGCAGATACGCATAGATCACGATACCGGTTCCGGCCAGTGCCATCACCGTGTTGCGGATGAGCATGTCCGTCCCGGGCTGATACATATAACTCCCCGCCAGGGCGATCCCCCCGGCCAGCAAAAACATCACGCCGAAGATCAATATTCTTTTGATAACGTTCTTCTTACTTTTTTCCACGATTGTAGTTCCTGTCTCTCTGTTTTAGTTCACTGCGCCTTGTCTCTCTCGCTTCGTAATCCTCATAGGCCTTCACGATCTTCTGTACCAGCGGATGCCGCACGACATCCTTGCTGCTCAGCTTACAGAAGGCGATATCGTCGATCTTCGACAACACTCTGGCGGCAATGTCCAGCCCTGATCTGGTGTCAGGCGCCAGATCCTTCTGAGAAGCATCGCCCGTCACCACCACCTTGGAGCCGAAACCAATCCTGGTCAGAAACATCTTCATCTGGGCCGGTGTCGTATTCTGTGCCTCGTCCAGAATGATGTAGGCATTGTCCAGTGTCCGCCCGCGCATATAAGCAAGCGGCGCCACCTCGATCAGGCCCTTTTCCATATTCTTCGCAAAGCTCTCCGCTCCCATGATCTGGTATAACGCATCATAGAGAGGCCGCAGGTAGGGATCCACCTTACTCTGCAGGTCACCCGGCAGAAAGCCCAGCTTCTCTCCTGCCTCAATCGCCGGTCTGGTGAGGATGATACGGCTCACTTCATTGTTCTTAAAAGCCGTGATGGCCATAGCCATGGCCAGATAGGTCTTACCCGTCCCGGCCGGTCCGATGCCGAACACGATCATATGATCCCGGATCGCATCCACATATTTCTTCTGCCCCAGAGTCTTGGGTTTGATCGGCTTCCCGCTCACAGTATGGCAGATACAGTCGCTGTCTATCTCCAGCAGGACATCCCCGCCGCTCTCCTTCTCTACCTCCAACGCATAGTCCACATTCTGTTCCTCGAGGACATTGCCTCTCTCCGACAGGGTAAGAAGCTCCTGCACGATATGCGCAGCCTTCATTACCCCTTCCCGTTCTCCGCTGATCCTCACGGTTCCGTCCCGGTCCACAATCATCACATGCAGATCGTCCTCGATCTTCTTGATATAGGCATCCTTCCTGCCAAAAAGATTCTGCATATGCTCCACTGGCATCTCTATATTGATCGTAAATGCATCCATTTGTCCTTAAGCCTCTCCATTCTGCGTCCGCCCTCCGTTCTTCGCTTCCCGGATCCGGGCGGTTATGCCTTATTTCTTCGCTGACTGTCATTCTTCCACTGACTGTTCTTCCGCTGACAGTCAGTCTTCCACCGGCTGTTCCTCCGTCGCCTGCTGTCCTTCTTCCGCCGGCTGTTCCTCCGTCGCCTGCTGTCCTTCCTCTGCCGGCTGTTCCCCTTCTTCCGTTGACGTCTCTTCCTCCGCTACGGTCTTCGATGGCGCTGTCTGCACTGCCGCCTCCTCCAGTTCCATGCGGGCATGCAATACCCAATCAGCATCAGTCTTTTTTATTGTAACATTTTTTTCTGTAATTTGTACCCCTTTTTCCTCCAAAGTTGTTATAATTTTTCGCCACTCCTCCTGCATAAGTGCATTCATTTCCTCTTCCGTATGATTCCGCTGCACCATTTCGTATTCCTGTACCGTCTTACTGCCGTAAAAAACAGGCAGATACAGGCGGTCCAGCAGACGCACCTGCTTCTTCTCACCGCTGATATCATACTCCCCATAGGGAATCCTGCCCAGTCCGAGATTCCACTCTCTGTCGTTTATGCCAACCATGAACATCTTCTTCTGCCTGCCCGAATAGCATTTCTCTTCATACAGAATATCCTTTTTTACGGAAACCGATTCCGTATAGCGCAGCAGAATATCCGCGTCCGCCTGAACCATCTGGTACTTCCTGACCGTAGTGTCCTCGTTGTATACCGGCACCGCGCCGCTGATCAGCACATCCCCCTTTTCCACCGTGTCCCCAAGCGCCACCTGCGGCACGCCGCTCCGCGTGATGATATAAGACACGACCCCTGACCTTGTGGCGATCAGGTCCGTTCCCGTTCCCTCATCTCCTTGACCGGTCTGGTCATATTCCGGCATCTCATTTTCCTTTATGTAAATGCACAGCGTTGTGCCCTTGATCTGCACAGAAGTCCATGTAATGACGTCATAATCTTCCCTCAGCGCCTTCTCCAGCTCCTCGATCTGCAGCCGGCTCTTCTTCATGGCCACATGTACCTCTTTTTCTTCCAGATAGTCCAAAAGCACATCCTCAGTCAGCACATAGTTGCCCACAATCTCGATATTCCAGATATAACCGGCTGTCAGCATCCAGAACAGCAGACAGCAGAGCAGCCCCGCCACAAACATCTTCCGCTTCTGCATTTTAGACATAAAAAAAGGCAGTCCATATTTTCTGACAATGGCTGCCCTGGTCCCGGTCTTCTTCAACAGCGGTTTCAATGCAAAAAAACCGCGCACGCTGATATTCATGGTGTCATATTCGCCGTGATTGACAATGTCCCACACCAGAATATCATGATTGCCGCACAGATTCAGCAGCCTCTCCGTGGAGTATCCCCACACTTTGATCGTCACGTAACCCCGTATATACTGTACCCAATGAAGCATACCTACCTCCATAGATCTTATGTTTCGGCTCACTCGTCTCAGATATAGCGGACGGCATCAATGCTGCCGCTGATCTTCATATCTTCATTGGTATAGTACTCGATCGCCAACTGCCTGCCCTCGAAACAGATCTTACTGTTCTTGCCCTGCAGCACGATCAGTTCCTTTGTATATTCCAGGATTCCTTTATAGTTTTCGATAAACGCCTCCCGGTTTCCGGTAAGCGTAACGATGGATGCTCCCAGCATCGTGTCTTTCGGAAGTTTTAAAGATTCCACGATCAGCTCTTTGGAACCGGATAAGGTTGGTATAGATAATTTTCGGCTATTCCTTCTCATATTTCACTATATGTGCAACCACAGCCCCTTATACCAACTTTCGGCATTGCAGAATCGTCCGTGCAGATCATACGGCATTGGACTGATCCTTTGCTTTTCAAATAATATGATATTCCACGTAAAGTTCCTGCCGATATTCTTTATCCTGTAATACCCTGGTGACATCTGATAAACGTCCATCTTCATTCAAAAACAATATCAATTTTGCCAACATTTCTTCCCCTTTTTCCATATTCTCCTGATCTCTCATCAACAGTGTCATATACTCATGCCTCCATTCTCTGTTCATCTTGGCTTCCTGTATGGCTTTATCCAGTTTCTTAACATAAGAATCCTCCGGCTTCTGTCCTGCCACATAATCCAAAAACAGCCTTTCGAGCAGATCCTGGCAGGATTCTCCGTCTGGTACTCTATGATATCGTTTGTCAGACTGCCATTGATCAAGCTCATCAGGATACAGAGCTGCAATAGATTCGGCTGACATTCACCTTTTCCCCTGCAAGGCTTTGATACAGCAGTTGTGCCTGCTTTCGCCCGTTGTCATTGAGAGGGATATCTGTTGTCCCCTGTATTCTTTTGGCTGTATTCCAATCAGTTTCCCCATGCCTTGCAAGCAGAACACTCATGAATGATCCTTCTCCCTTCGTAAAACAATCTATAACAGGCAAATGTCCCGCACTATTATTTCAGGCAGAACACGGAAATGCTCTGCCTGAAATGTTTAGGTTATTTCTTTCAAGTACGTTTCTGCAGTTTCTTCTGTCAAGCCAAACTTTTCACAGATTTGTTTCCGAATAACATCACTCGATATTTGCAGCTCCTTCAGGGTTAAAATCATAGCAGTTATTCCTTTATCAATTCCCTTCTGAATCCCTTGCTGAATTCCTTTCTGAATTCCCTTCTCCTCTACACCTTTGCTCAAATTACACATAAGTGACACCTCACTTTCCAAGGCTAAAGTCATTTTAATATGAAAATCTTCCTCCAATATCTGGCACTTATCCTGTGAACCTGTCTCCGTGGACAGAAGCACATTCAACAGTTTCAATAAATCCGTACCGGAATCTGTCTCATTCCCAAGACAAATCATAACAGCCGCCATCAAATCATAATCTGCTTTTCGTTCCTTTACACTGCCCGCCAGATTTTCTTCTGCAATATAATAACGTGTAATGCTGTTTTCACGGCTCTTTGGCGGATTCATACAAATCCATATACTGTATACTTTTTTGATATTCTCATAGTGGGAATTTGTAAACTCTGTTCCATATTGGGCGGAAATCATCCTGCTGCAGTAATAGATTCCCCTCTTGATCAACGGATAACCCGGATAAAAATCATTCTGGGCTTCTATATTGATAATCAAACGAATCAATTCCCCGGATACGGGAGCTGTCGCAAGAAAGCGGATATCATAGGTAACAGTTCCCTCCGTCAGAGAAGTATCTTCGTTTCCAGCTCCCTGTATTATAGAGACACGATTGGATTCATCCGGCGCAACTGCCACTTCGCCTACCTGCGGTGTACCCTCAATATATTTCCCGGCAATCTCATCCACATCACAATCACGGTATTCTTCCAGGCAGTTCTTCATAATCCATGCCAGAATAATCTTTTCCGAAAGCAGCCGCTTGCAGGCCGCATCATAGC
>VSOD01000167.1 GCA_009774655.1 Lachnospiraceae bacterium | reverse complement strand
CATCAAAGACGCATCGCACCTCCGTGATCTCTCCGGATTCCTGCAGTCGGCACAGCCCCTTCTCCTCATAGTGAACCAGATCCCGGCTGACAAAGAAAAGCACACAGCCCTGACTGAACGCATCCGTTTCGCCCTCGCCGCCGGTGCGCACGGCCAGAATCCCGTAGCCGCCGCAGGATTCCCCGTCTCTGCACGCACTGCCATTCCCGGCGCTTTGCTGTCCGCTGCCTTCCGGATTTTCCCTGGACAATTCAAAAAGCCACGGTTTCTTCAAGCATCTGGCGTCTAAAGTGCCGTCCTCCGGATTCTGCAGCGCTCTGGCATACAGAAGGCCTTCGTTATGGTGAAAGGGCCGGAACTTTCCGTCCTCACCCCGATAGGCAAGATGCATACTGTATGCCATCCTGCCGCCGTATATGATATCTTCTTTTGGTTGTCTTGTGTAACTTAACAGTTCCATAGCAAATTCATCCTCTTTTTCTCTCTTTTTTTCTACACTTTACGCGTAGGCAAACAACTTCACCTTCATAAGCGCCGGTTCCTCATAACGCAGGCTGGTGGCCTCGTCCCCGTTGAATCTACGTCCGGCTTTCCATACGCCGTCCTCGAACTGCCCCTCTTCCAGCAGCAGCAAATCCACATACGGTTTCTTCTCATCCGTGGAAAAGGGAAGAAGTCCGGCCGCATGGATCATAACATAGAAAGTGTCTTCCGTCTCCTTTAAGATCAGGCACACACCCCGCCCGTCCACAATCGCCGGATCCTCCAGATTAACCCGGAAGCCGAAGGAGCCAAAGAGCATCTCATTCTCTTCTTTTCTCTCGCCGGACACCGCCTGCAGATCCCCGGTTCCGTATCTGCCGCCCAGAAGCGGCATCATCTCCTGCAGGTTATGGGTAAACCAGTAATATTCCTCCACGCTCTGCGGCGTCTTCAGTGCCGGATCGCTCACATCCATGCCAAACAACGCTCCCTGCTGTGAATTAAAAGGCTTTCCGATATCCTCAAATCCGAAGGGTGCATAGCACATGGCATGGTAATGGCCCACCGCATATACCTGCCGCACGCCCGCATAACTGTGTGTGGCGCATTCCGGAATGAACAGCGGATTGCCCCTTTTGACATATGCGTCACAAATACCCGGGAAATCCGGCACATAAATATCCGGCGCAAACACGTCGATCTGCGGTGCACAGTACTCCCACACTTCCATCATCCGCGACACCGGGCCGCCGCTGGGATACATACCCGGCTCCTCGCCTTTATCCAGCCAGCAGTTTACGGTCATCGGCAGCGGATATTCCGCTTTACCGGCGGCCGCCACCGCATTTACGTAGGAAGCGATATGATAAGCGCTGAAAATCTCTCCTGCGCATTCTCCGAATACTGCCTCCCAGCTGCCGCTGTCTGCGCCCTGCCGCACGGCCTCCGCCACATCCGGCGCCATGTCCTGTACATTTTCTTTCATGTAATCCACAAACGCCTGCGGAACTTCCGCCGCAAAGAGCGCATCCGCCTCATCAGACATCTCTCTGGCATTGCCCATCACGCCCGTCTCGTTCTCCACCTGCACCGCCACCACGGTACAGGCCTCCCCGTCCACCTCCTGCAGGTGCCGCATCAAACGGGCAAAGGCCCGTGCGTCGGCATCTCTCGTGGCGTCGCACAGATAAGACAGGGTCGTATACGGCATCTGGTAAAATTTTTTCAGATTCACAAGATTCCTACCCTTCTCCATCTGTGCCCGCCGGAAGCGCTCCGTATCCGTCTTCACCCAAGCCGGCGCGTAATAACACTGCGCATTTTTCCAGGCGCCGAACCAGAGAAAAGCAAGTTTCTTTCCCCGCGCCCTGGCCTGCATGATCAGCCCATCCATCAGAGAAAAGTCAAACACCCCTTCCTCAGGCTCCACCAGTTCCCATGTCATCGGAAGCAGCAGACAATTCATACCCAGCGCATCCGCCTGGTCATACACACCTTCCATATATGCAACCGAGGAAGAATTGGAATTATGCACTTCTCCTGCCAGCATGATAAAAGGCTTTCCGTCCACCGTCAATACCTTTTGACCGTTACGATTCTCCACCTGTGATAATACTTTCATCCTGTAATCCTTACCTTCCACTTTTAATCTCTACCGCAGTAACTGAACCATTCAAACGACGCGTACTCCTCATACGCCGTCCCGTTGCCGCTGGCAAACATGCCTACATAAGCACCTACGAAGCCGCCCGCCGTCTCACTGCCGAGAAAACTGCCGTCGATCTGCCCGGCAAGGATCTGCTCCTGTCCGTCTTCCCCGGCCACTGCCAGCGTAAAGTCCTGCCCGTCAGCCCGAATGACCAGCTCGGTCTTCGTCTGTTCCCAGAGAATTTCTCCCAGAAGCTCTTCCCGATATTCTCCCACCATATCCTTGTGCAGAAGGGAAGCATCTTTTGAAGTGTAGCCGCTGACTGCCCTTGCCACCTGACTGCCTTCCCCGTTCAGCCCCACTTCCACTCTCAGCTGCTGGTAATCATTCTGCAGTACCACCATACCCGCGGTCTGTCTCTCCTGCGGGGTAAAACACAGCTTTGCTCTGGCCTCGAAGGACATATGCTGCTGCCTTCTGCCCAGGAATCCCGTGCTCTGCGGCTCATGCCTTACAGCGCGGGCGTCTGCCCCTTTCGCCACCATGCCCTGTCCCATGGACTTATCGTATAATTTCAGTTTCAGACAGCCGTCTTCCAGCCTGTATGTATGCGTGTCCGGCGTACCGAGGAAATTCCACTGGTATCCCAGCCGCTCCCCGTCAAAGTCATCTTTCTCCGGTATGGACTTAACAGCGAACGCCGGCAGATCCGGCCCCTCATAAGTAAACTCGATCCGGCCTGTGCCCGGGCTGACGATGGGCCAGCCTTCCTCCCACACCACCGGCGCGATAAAAGTCTCTCTGCCCAGGTTCTTATGATAACCGCCGTAGGGTCTGGACGCCAGAAAGACAATGTACCAGGAACCGTCCTGCAGCTCCACCAGATCCGCATGTCCCGTATTCGCGATAGCCGCCTTCATCCCCAGATGGCGCTGCGTCAGGATCGGATTGCCCCGGTAACTCTCGTAAGGACCCGTGATCTGCTTTGCTCTGGCAATGGTCTCCGAATGAAAATGCTCCGTTCCGCCTTCCGCAATCATCAGATAATAGCAGCCGTTCACCTTATACAGATGAGGTGCCTCCGGCCACGCGACATTCTCCATGGCGCCGCCCCAGATCTTCGTCTTCTCTCCCACCAGCTCAAACTTCACCAGATCAATCTCCGACAGCCATATCATCTGCCGCTCTCCCGGCCCTCCGCCGCAGGTTCCCGTATAGTAAGCCCTGCCGTCGTCATCCCAGAACAGGGACGGATCAATACCCTCCGCTCCCGCGATCCAGTGCGGGTCAGACCACGGCCCTTCCGGCCTTTCTGCCGTCACGATAAAGTTGCCGCCGTGATTTACATTGGTGGTGATCATGTAAAAAAGGCCTTCATGATAACGGATCGTCGGCGCAAAAATGCCTCCGGAGATCGCATACGGATCCAAGAGCAGCTGCTCAGGCCGATCCAGCACATGCCCGATCTGCTCCCAATGCGCCAGATCCCGGCTGTGGAAAATGGGGACTCCCGGATAATAAGAAAAGGAAGAAGTCACCATATAGAAATCGTCCCCCACCCTGCAGATGGAGGGATCGGGATAAAATCCCGGTAATAATGGATTTTGTAAGGTTACGCTCATATTCTGCCATACTTCTTTCATAATTGCAAATAATTTAATTTTTTCTGTTACCAGTTCGTATCAATCTTCTCGCCCGCCAACAGATGGGAAAGCTATGTCTGCAGTTTATCCAGATAGGCGATCCGTCCCTCGAAACTGGCTTCCCCGTTCACCACGATGCCCATCCGTCTTGCGTCCGCCAGCCGGTACACTTCCAGCCTGTCGCTTTTGCCGTCCAAACGGCGGTATTCCAGAACCATCTCCGGCTCTCCCCCATGACTGTCCCTGTTGATCTGCTCGATGTCCACTTCCAGCAGGAACGAATAAAAAGCCCGAAACAAATCGGCATCCAATTCCTCACCGTCAAGCGTTACCCGCAGGATTTCCTCTCTGGCTGCTGTCTCGTTCTTTCCGTCTCCGATCTTCCTGTCGGTTCCTGCACCCGCTTTTGCCGCAGCGGTGCCGGATTGCTCCCCTTCATATGTCAGTGCAAAAAGATATTCTTCTCCCCGCAGGTTCAGAGAAACCTCCCTGATCTGGTCGATCTTCGGCAGAAGCGCCATTTTAAAGAACAGGTCATCCACCGTCTCCTCAAACAGGGGTAGTCTGCTTTCCTCTATTATAAACAATAAGTCCGAATCCGAACAGATAAAATATCTCTCTTCGCTCTCCTGTTCCCCGACTCTGTCACCTACGGTCAGCGTCAGCTCCCTGTCGTCATGCGCAATCGTCATCACCATGGACGGCCGATCCAGCCCATATACGGAAGCCTCTTTTGCGTTATATATGCCCGCCGCCTTTTTTGCAGAAAGCCCGAACAGAGAACCGATCTGCTCCCGCACCGCTTTCAGGGAAGTCTTCACATGAACCGGGCTGACCAGTTCATAAGGCGAAGTGTAGGCGTCAACCGCTCCGGCGGAAGCCACGATCTCCAACGGCTCCTCCAGATCCGGCCGTTCCACCAGAACCCTTGTCAGGCGTTTCGTCATCTCCTCCGATTCAGCTTCAAAAGCCGGGATCAACGTCATGTCAAGCAGCGCCAGGGGCGCCTGTGTCATGCACTCGCCGATGCCCCTGCTTACACAGTACAGCCCTTCTTCCCCTTCCTTCATCGCGTACCAGACGGCTGCACTCTCATTCCAGCCGCCAAGATAAAAGGTAATCGCCTCTCCTTTGCCGGAAATCTCTACCGTGGCCGCCGGATCCGCCAGACCAAACTTCTCTTTGTCAAAATCCCGCTCATAGAGCTGCGTCGCCGTCACAGAGGAGAGAAGACGTACTGTTGTATCCAGCGCTTCCCCGTCCTGCCGGTACTTCTCGTATCCGGCAAGCATAAAACCCTGCGCTGCCGAAACGATCACATAATCCCCCTCCGCATTCCGAATCTCAACCTGTTCCACCTCATCCGGTGTAAAATTCGCGAGAACGCAGACCCTATCCTCTGCCCCGGTATCTGCATCCGCCGCCCCGCCGCCATTGTTCCCGGTATTCTGACCGGCCGCGGCGCCTGTTGAATCCACGTCTCCTGCGGCTTCCACCTTATTTCCCGTACCGTTCTTCGCGCTGTCCTTCGTGAACAGCAGCAGCCCCCAGACACACAGCAGGCAGACCAAGACCGTGCCAAGAACAGCCAGCAGTTTCTTCTTCTCTCTCATCACAAACGCCTCCTGCGCAGCCACATCACGACGCCGGCCACAAATACGGCTGCCGGAAGCAGCGTCCCCAGCGCCACCGATACCGCCGTGTATTGGGATCTGGTAAGCTGCAGCTTTTCATAAGTAAATCCCACGCTGGGGATGCTGATGCCGTTCCGTTTTCCGGCCAACGTGTTGATCAGGCCCACGGTGAAATCCTTGTTCCCGAAATTGTCGCTCACGATCTGCGAAGAGGAAAACATGGCCGCCGAGCCAAAGGCCGCCACATAGGAGCGGCGTTCTTCCGTGCCCACATATTTTAATCTGTCGCCCAGAACGGCAATCCCGTAAGCCCCTTTTTCCCGGGCCGCCGGATCAAAATGCTCTTCTCCCAGTGAGTACAGGGTGCAGGATTGTCCCGTTCCAAGCAGATAGGCAGCGCTTCTGTTATCCTTTTCCTCCCACAGAACAGACAGCGGCCTGCAATAGTAGCCAAGAAAAGGCATCGACGGGTTCTTCATCTGCTCCAGATAAGGCGCGGCCGCTTCCCCGTAAAGCGCACCGAACATAAATCCCTGCTGATCATACACATTTGTGGACTCCGTCTCCACGATCAGGCCTGCTCCCACACCGATTCCCCACTCTGCGAGAAAACTTTGAAGCCCCGGCAGTGCAGGCTGTTCATGGGAAGCCACATAGATTAACGTCTTGCCGAACATCCCCTCATTGTCCAGAAAACGGTCCAGCTTCTCAAGCTCCTCCGGCGCATAATCCGTGGTGGGAGCCGGCAGAAGTACCAGCTGTGCCTGCGGGTCGATCTCCTCCGTGGAAATATTCTGTTCCTGAACCATATAGTTATTTTCCTGCAGGTAGTTGACCATATCCCGGCAGCCCGCCTCCCCGTGCCCCGTGAGGATACTCGCCCTGATGACAGATTCGTCCGTCACATACAGAATGCCCGATGTAAGAACCTGCTCCGCCCGCGACTTGTACAGATAAGTATAACTGGAGTAGTCCACCTCCGTCTCGATACAGTCATTCAGGCCCACCACCTTGACCCTGTCCTGCGACCGGATCACGATATCCCCACCAAAGACGGCAAGAACCTTGTCGCCGTCCTGCCCGACACCCTCACAAGCCCGAAGCTGACCGCCGAATGGGAAAACGCACTGACGGAGATTGCAAAAGGAAAAGCCGACCCGGACAGCTTCATGCGTGGCATTGAAGCAATGGCGGCGGGGCTTGTGAAAGAATATGCCGCCGTCCCGGAGGAAAAGAAAAAGCTGTTTGCGCCGAAGCGAAAGGAAATCGGAAAATGCCCCCGCTGCGGCTCTCCCGTCTATGAGGGGAAGAAGAATTTTTATTGCAGCAGCCGGGACTGCCAATTTTCCATGTGGAAGAATGACCGATTTTTCACGGGCAAGAAAAAGGAGCTGACAGCCACCGTTGCCGCCGCTTTACTTAGCAAAGGCAGGGCAGCCATGAAAGGCTTGTATTCCGAAAAAACGGGCAAGACCTATGACGCTGACGTGCTGCTTGCGGACACGGGAGAAAAGTATGTCAATTACAAGATTGAGCTGAAAAAGACCAAGAAGCCAAAACCCAAGAAGTAACCCACAGAAGAATAGTTATCATGACTTTTTTATTATCACGACCTTTGATGATAAAGCTGATAAACTCAAAGGATTTCATTAAAAAGGTCGGGATAATATTTTGCAATAACCACCAATTTTAAGTTTTTGAAACCGACAATATTTCTTCAAAAGTCGGGATAACCTTTTTCAGAGAATGTGTAAAGTATGCGATTTTGCTTAAAAATTAGTTCTCTCTTTTTACATACCTTAATAAATCAAGCATTTTGAATGATTTATCAAAAATATTATCCCGACTTTTTACTGCCATTGCATCTTTAGAAAAATTTATAAGTAAGCGAAAAGTCATCCATATTATCCTGACTTTTTGTCGAGAAAATGGCGCAAATACAACATTCCTGATAAAAAGTCATGATACCAAAAAAGTCGGGATAACTATTCTTATCAAGAAGTCGGGATAACAAAAGCAAGCATAGGGATTGAGTACCCAATCCCGTAAAACCCCCACTTTTCCGTCCTGCGGACTTGTGGGGATTTTGCTTGTTGGGAAGTGTCCCAAACCCTCTAAAAATCAAAAACCGAGAAAGGAGCTATGCCAATGAAAGATGATTTTACCGTGCTGATACAGAACCGCACCGAGTTTGAAAAGGGCAACCCGGCGACCGTGTTCCTCTCCCTGCCCGCCACAAAAGAAGAACTCCACGAAGCCATGAAAGCATTAAACATTACCGCCGACAACCCGCAGGATTTTTTCTTGAACGGCTATTCCACCGCCGACAACAGACGGATTGAAATACCTTTTGACTGGATAAGGGACGGCGACCTTGACAGGATAAATTATCTTGCTTCCCGACTGGAAGAAATGACCCCGGAGCAGCTTGAAAAACTGGACGCAGTAATGCACAGCGACTTCAAGCCGGAAAGCCTTGACAAGCTAATAGACCACACCTATAACACAGACTTTTATTCCTACGTTCCGGGGATTTTGAGCTATAAGGAATTGGGCGACTATTTCCTCAATGACAGCGGCAAAGTGCAAATGCCGGAGGAATGGAAAGCCGGGATTGACAAGGAAAGTTTCGGCTTTAACGCCGCACTCCATGAGGACGGGAAGCTGACCGACTACGGCTATATCGCAAGAAGCGGGACGGACTGGAAAGAAGTTTACGCCGGGCAGGAAACGCCGGAGAGATACCGCATAATGAGTTATCCCGAAGCCGGACGCACCGCCCCGGCGCAGGAGGAAAAGGAAGCCGACCCGAAAGAGGGCGCAGCCCCGCAGGACATAGCCGCCGCCAACCCCTCACGCCCTATCGAGCTGACAGCGCAACGGAGATACAGGAGCTTGCAGAACGCACAGCGGAAAAGCTGAAGAAACTGACCGAGGACGAATTTGCCGGGCTTGTGTTCCTGCCTGCTGAAGATATGGAGTAATATTTATATTTTCTTTTTGCATTTTCATTAACCTTAACAAACCTTAACACATTTCTAAAAAACTATTGACAATCAAAAGAAAGTTCCTTATAATATCTTTTTGTAAAATTTTGAGTGGACTTTTCCGGATTGATATGTCATCTTTTTGCCACACAGTTATCAGTTTGATAACTGTGTG
>VSOD01000166.1 GCA_009774655.1 Lachnospiraceae bacterium | reverse complement strand
ATCGACACTTTGATATAGCGCAATTAAAAATATGGAATATTTTTCGGTGTATGTTTGGCATTTTCGGCGCGTTTCCCGTAGTAGGAAGTAGGAAAAAATATTTCTTAAACAAATCAAGGACGGGCATATCGTGGTGGAAAATCCGCTGTTTCAAGGCATGAAGTAACGATAGTGAGATGGCGGCTGCTTATGGTTTCTCTGATTATGCGGTGGAAGAATTCACGAGAGAGTGGCTGGAGATCGTGAAGCAGAATTACAATCATCCCTGTATCATTACATGGACGCCGTTTAATGAATCCTGGGGAATCAGTCAGGTGGAGACCTGTGAGCGGCAGCAGCATTTCACGGAAGGTATCTACTATCTGACCAAGAGTATTGACAGGTATCGTCCTGTGATCGTCAATGACGGTTGGGAGCATACGATCTCCGATATCCTCACGCTGCATGATTATGAGGAAGTGGGCAAACTCTTGAAGAAGCGTTATGTTGATTGTGAGGAAGAGATCTTTGATACGGAAGTATATCACAGCCTCTTCAAATCAGCTATGGCAAATGGTTATGACTATATTGGTCAACCGGTTATCATCAGTGAATACGGCGGTATCGCTTTTAACAATGACGACAGCGGATGGGGCTACGGCAATAAGGTGAATACGGAAGAAGATTTCGTCAGGAGATTTGATAAGATCACTACGGCTGTTAAAGAGATTCCTTATGTGTGCGGTTATTGTTATACACAGGTGACAGACGTGCAGCAGGAGATCAACGGTTTGATGGATATTGACCGGAACTTTAAGGTGAATGCTGATGTGATCAAAGAGATCAATGAGCGTCAGATTGGATATTGGCGACAGATATATACGAAACCTGTAGCGGACTGCTGATATCATTATAGTAAACAAAATTTCTGATGTCGTTAACTATAAAACCGGAGAGACAGTAAATATGTTGCTGTCTCTCCGGTTTCTTATATCAGGATCATAAGAACATTTCAATTTCTCTTAACACTTCGTCCGGGGATTCGAGGTGAGGAAAATGTTTTGTCTGGGGAATATAGACGTCTTCGATCGCCGGATTGTAATATTTGTAATTCTCGATCGTAGTCTGTATTTCTTTTTCTTTCTCGCCGCCGATCATTAGGATGCTGTTGTCGATCTCTTTCAGTTCATGAAGAATATTCATATTCATATATTTACCAAGATAGCTGGCGAATGCAAATTTAGCATTATACCTGCCGACATGAGCGGCCTCCAGATAGTTGTAGATATATTTCTCTTTGATCTCGCCGGGCTGATAGAAATACTCTTCATCAAAAGATTTGCGGATCATATATCTGTTGGCAAAGATATGGTAGGTAAAAGTTCCTATGACCGGCAGCTCAAAGAAAAATTTCAAAAGCATCGTCTGTTTGGATGGAATCTGGTTCTGCAGATAAAGGTTCTGAGGATTGATGCAGATCAGTTTATTATACAGTTCCGGATTGTTGTGACAGGACATGATGATAAACGGAACAGATTCTCCTGTCACGATGACGGATGTCTTCTTGCCAATTACATTTTTGATAAAGTCGCTGATCAGCTGTTCATAAATATTGCCGGTGTAGGTCATGGACGGTTTGTCAGACAATCCGTATCCCAGCAGATCAATGGAATAAATCTCATGTTTATCGGTGAGATTATTGATCAGTCTGTGGTATTCATAATTGGAACTTCCTACGGTCAGATCATGTACGAAGAGAAGAGGGGTTCCGCTTCCTTTCTTCTGGTATCTGATCTTACCGAAGCGCCATTCATAGTAGCGGTTTTCTGAATTGCCCAGTAGATTTTTGACAGTGCCAAGGGACGTATGAATCCTGTTCATGACGTGCATTGCACTGATGGAGGATGCTGTTAAGATTACGGCTGTGGCTGCTTTTTTGTTCATAGTGTTGCTCCTTTTGCATTATTATGAGAGTGCGTTTTTTGGACAATTTTTGACACATTCCATACAGAGAATGCATTCTGTTGCGTTTTTGCGTTTTCGTGAGTTGTCTGTTACATCAACGTCCATCGGGCATATTCTTCTGCATTTTTCACATGAAACACATTTGTCCCGGTTACATGTAATGCGGATGAGAGAAAAGTAACTCATCGGTTTCAAGAATACCGTGATCGGGCAGATATATTTGCAAAATGCCCTGTTGTCCATAAACAGAAATGCCAGTGCGATACCTGTCAGATAGTAGAGGATATTTCCGATCAGGAATGACCAGAACATTATCTTCTCCATATTACCTGTATGAGTGAGAAACAGTGCCGCTACATAAATGAGAGATACGGCAAAGGTAATATATCTGATGAAGCCGATTTTCTTTCTCGGTCTGCGCGGTTCTTTGTAAGGAAGAAAATCAAGTATCATGGCTGTCCAACATGCATACCCGCACCAGCCTCTGCCAAAGACAAGAGGACCGAATATCTTGGCGACTGCATAGTGGATTGTTGCGGCTTCAAATACGCCGGTAAAGAGATAGTACCAAAAACCTTCTATCTGCATGTTCTCATTACAGATCAATCCGAGATAGACAAGCATGTAGAGACCGACTAACAGCTGAACAATTCTGCGGGCATATTTATAGTTGTGCAGAAACAGAAGAATGCCCAGCGTTATGGCTGTACCTATGTAGCTGAAGTTGAACAGGTAAAAAAGATTGTCTTTTGTCAGCCAGAGGGTGACGGCTATTGTCTCGAAGATGAGCCACATGGTTGCTGGGAGGATATATTTTTTCTTGTTTTGCAATATTTTGTGAACCTCTTTATATGTATTTGATGTGAAATCTGTTCTTTGTCTTCTTATAGTTAATGATATTAGAAATTTTGTTTTGGCCTGCAGGTACTTCCGTATATGACTTCTGCAAGAGCCGGAAATAGAGATTTGTTATGTCGCTTATTATATATTATATACTTAAATGGTAAAGTGTGCAATTATGAAAAGGACGGTCAGGGTTTTCATATTTTTTGTTTTGTTATATGATTAGAGTATGAATTTACAATGTGCCGGATGTTGTGCTCAGTATATTCTTTCTGGCATGGATCAGGAAAGTTGGAAAGTTGATCAGATAAAATGTGAGGCGGTGATGATTGTTATGGGTAGTATAGATATGGACAGGAACAGTTATGAAGTGTTATGTGAAATACACAGTGATATGAAAAAAGAACTGGAAAAGCATCTTGCAGAGTTGGCTGAAAAAAGAAAAAGAATAGAAGAAATTGATTCTTATATGAATGGATTGCTCAGCAAGGAGGAAAATGATCTGCAGGTTTTCCTGCCGAGAAAGGTAGAAAACTTGTACCGTGATGACATAGAGCAGTGCAGAAAAGAAAGAGAAAAGCTGATTTTGGAGTGTGACAGTCTGCAGGGATATATTCAGTCAGAGTATGAAAAGGTCGAACGACTGGATAAATTGAAGTTTGATCTTTTGAAAATGTTACACGTGAAACAATTTTCTGCTTTGAAAGTTTCTTCTTTACAGATATTGTCCCGGCTTATTCCTGAGATCAGATCGGTTTCTGACAATAGGGAAGTCGGGGATGGGGATATGATAAAAGCGAAACAGGTTTTATCAGGAATAGAGCAGGATATTGGCACGGTAATTGCGGATGCTAAAGATCTGATTTTTCATAGAAATCTTTTGTCTTCGGAATTGAATTTATTATCTGATGAGGTAAGCCTTAATGATATGCTTTCTGAATATTTCGATGCGTTACATTTGAATCGTTCTTTTTGTATTAAGGCAGATATAGATGATATTAGAATTGATCATTCTGACTTCGCCAGAGAGATTGCTTTTGTTGCTGCATATAGAATAATTGTCGAGTATATAAATGATTTTGTTTCGTATTCAGATGATCATAGGATTACGATTAAGGTGAAGAAGCAGAAGTATAAGTATTGGATAGTGATCAAGGATAATAAGGGAAGATATGACAGGAAAGAAGATAATGCGCCTGATCATATTGGTATTGATTATTCTGATATTGTAGAAGACAATGTGAAGAACAACTTAAAAGCAGATCAAGTAGATGCTGGCGCTGGTTATTCTGATAATGAAGGTGATAGTGATTGTATTGGTGATACGGCTTCTGGATTGGACGCCATAAAGAAAATTGTATTTGTATTGGGCGGAAACATTGATATCAGGATGGGCAGAGAGTTTAAGATTGATATTAAGATACCTGATCTGGTGTAGTCAAGGTTGATTCATGCAATGTAAATAAGACCGAAGGAGAATACGGTTTTTCTGGAAGCCACTGAGGCAGGGCGTCCCCTTTATAAAAAGTATGGATTTGTGAAAATGAATGATGAAATGGAACTTCCCAAAAACTTTGTTTTTATTGGGTAAATTTTAAACTTGGAAATTTCTAATACCGTTAACTATAAGAAGTGAGTGTTTTTATAATAATAAAGACAATGTTTCACGTGAAACATTCCCTATATTTGGAGTATGGACACAAGATAATGTTTCACGTGAAACAATCTAACCCAATATATTGTGAACAGTACCGTGAAACATCTAATTTTGTATAGAAATCTTATTGTGAAACATTCTTTTTTAGTCAAAATGCAGTAATGAAACTAAGATATACGTGAAACAACCGGCGACTGTTACTGTAAACAGTAAGTAGAGTATAATTTGGAAAATTTATATGGAAAGTTTATATAGATTATCTTTCTGTTTAATGATATAATCGTAAGCGGACAGAAAACAAAGTTTTTGGAGAGAAAGCGTTTTGTCGAAAAAATAATATTTTTACAAAACGAAAGGTGAAGGTAAGTATCATTATGGGAAGAACGATTGCGATTGCAAACCAGAAGGGTGGAGTTGGTAAGACGACAACTTCCATTAATCTATCTGCTTCTTTGGCAGAGAAAGGAAAAAAAGTTTTGGTGATCGACACGGATCCGCAGGGAAATACAACCAGTGGATTCGGCATTGAAAAGAATGATCTGGATAACACAATTTACGAATTGATCCTGGGGGAATGTTCTATCAATGAATGTATCATCAAGGAAGTGATACCGGGTGTTTCGGTTATTCCGTCTAATGTCAATCTGGCGGCGGCCGAGATTGAGTTGATCGGTATTGACAAGAAGGAATACATATTAAAAAATGAAGTAGACTGGGTAAAGGATGTATTTGATTTTATCATCATTGATTGTCCTCCCTCACTGAATCTGTTGACGATTAATTCCATGACCACGGCAGACACAGTACTGGTGCCGATTCAGTGTGAGTATTATGCTCTGGAAGGTTTGAGCCAGTTGATTCATACGGTGAATCTTGTAAAGGAAAGACTGAATCCGGAACTGGATATGGAAGGTGTTGTATTTACGATGTACGATTCGAGAACAAACCTTTCCATGCAGGTAGTGGAGAATGTAAAAAATCATTTACAGCAAAATGTATATAAAACTGTGATACCCAGAAATATAAGATTAGCTGAGGCGCCCAGTTATGGCAAGCCGATCAATCTATATGATCCGAAGTCTGCGGGAGCCGAAGCATATATGTTACTTGCTGATGAAGTGATCAATAGAAAGGGTGTATAGTGTATGGCGGCTAAAGTATCAAGGGGTTTAGGAAAAGGATTGGATTCCCTGATTCCCATGGGATCGGTATCATCCGAAAAAAAGGCTGACAGCAAAGAAGAAAATAAAGAGAGTAAAGACAGTAAAGCGACAGAAACCGTAGTCAAAATTACACAGGTAGAACCTAACAGGGAACAGCCGAGAAAGAATTTTGACGAAGATGCGCTGCAGGAACTGGCGGATTCGATCAAGCAGTTTGGACTTTTGCAGCCTATTCTGGTGCAGGACCGGAAGACACATTATGAGATCATAGCGGGTGAGCGTCGCTGGCGTGCGGCTAAGCTGGCAGGATTAAAAGAAGTTCCTGTTATCATCCGTGACTATACGGATCAGGAGATCGTGGAAATCTCCCTGATCGAAAATATCCAGAGAGAAGACTTAAATCCGATCGAAGAAGCGCAGGCTTATAAGAGACTTTTGACAGAGTTTAATCTCAAGCAGGATGAGGTTGCGGAGAGGGTTTCCAAGAGCAGAACCGCCGTTACCAACTCCATGCGGCTCTTGAAACTGTGTGATGAAGTGCAGCAGATGATCATTGATGATATGCTTTCCACCGGTCATGCCAGAGCGCTGATCTCTATCGAAGATCCGGAACAGCAGTACATGATCGCACAGAAGATATTTGATGAGAAGTTAAGCGTTCGAGAGGTGGAAAAACTCGTCAAGGATCTGAATAAGCCGGAAAAGCCGAAGAAGGAGAGCAATAAAGAAGATAAAAGTCTGGATATCATTTATGAGGCTATTGAGGAAAAATTGAAACAGTCTCTTGGAACGAAGGTCGAGATTTCTTCCAAGGGAAACGGCGCCGGTAAACTGGAGATTGAATTTTATAATCATGATGACCTGGACAGGATTATTGAACTGCTGTCTAAATCCTGAAAAAAGGTATAGAATATTGTAGTACATGCAGATAAAATAATTGGCTGAGAAAGGTACGAACAGATGAATTATAATTTACTGGAAATGATAGGGCTGAGTGGATTTGATCTGACATATTTGTTTATTGTTTCGTATGCGTTGATTCTGATATTGATCATAATGGTGATCGTACAGGCAGTCAAGCTGAGTAAGCTGTCTAAGAAATATAAGAAGTTCATGTCAGGTAAAAATGCCAAGAGCCTGGAAAAAGACATTATTGGTCTTTACGAAGATAACAGATTTATCAAAGCTTCTACAGAAAAAAATAAAAGCGATATCAGATTTCTGTATAAAAAACTTGCCAGTACTTTCCAGAAAGTTGGTATTGTAAAATACGATGCATTCAACCAGATGGGCGGACAGCTTAGTTTTTCACTTGCATTGCTGGATGAAAATAACAGTGGCTTTATCTTAAACTGCGTGCACAGCACGGAAGGATGTTACTCTTACACGAAAGAGATCAGAAACGGATCGTGTGACATTTCACTGGGAGAGGAAGAAAGAGAAGCTCTGGATATTGCCATGGATATTTAGAAGACTATAAAGAGAATGTGTTTTTGCAAAAGCAGCACGAAACTATAAACAAATAATATAATAAATTGGAGGCACATTATGATAGACATTAAGTTTTTGAGAGAGAATCCGGATGTAGTTAAGGAGAATATCAAAAAGAAATTCCAGGACAGCAAACTTCCTCTTGTGGATGAAGTGATCGAGTTGGATGCAGAAGTCAGAAAAGCACAGCAGGAAGCGGATGATATCCGTGCCAGCAGGAATAAGATATCCAAGGAGATCGGCGCTTTGATGGGACAGGGTAAGAAAGAAGAAGCGGAGGCAAAGAAAGCAGAAGTAGCGGCCAACGCAGCCCGTCTTGCAGAGTTGGAAGAAAAGGAAAACGAACTTCGTGAAAAGATCAAGAAGAATATGATGACGATTCCGAATATCATTGATCCTTCTGTTCCGATTGGTAAGGATGATTCTGAAAATGTGGAGATTCAAAAGTACGGTGAGCCGGTGGTGCCGGATTTTGATATTCCTTATCATACAGAGATCATGGAGAGATTCCATGGTATTGATATGGATGCTGCCGGACGCGTGGCCGGAAATGGTTTTTACTATCTGATGGGTGATATTGCCAGACTGCATTCTGCTGTTATTTCTTATGCGAGAGACTTTATGATCGGCAGAGGTTTTACTTACTGTGTGCCGCCTTTTATGATCAGAAGTGCAGTGGTGGACGGCGTTATGAGTTTTGCCGAGATGGATGCCATGATGTATAAGATCGAGGGAGAAGATCTGTATCTGATCGGTACTTCGGAGCATTCCATGATTGGTAAGTTTATTGATACGATCATACCGGAGGAGGAGCTGCCTCACACGCTGACCAGTTATTCTCCCTGTTTCCGCAAGGAAAAAGGTGCCCACGGTATCGAGGAGAGAGGCGTGTACCGGATACACCAGTTTGAAAAACAGGAGATGATCGTTGTCTGTAAGCCGGAGGAATCTCCGATGTGGTTTGAAAAACTGTGGCAGAATACGGTAGATCTGTTCCGCACACTGGATATTCCCGTCAGGACGATCGAGTGCTGTTCCGGTGATCTGGCGGATCTGAAAGTGAAATCTTTTGACGTGGAAGCATGGTCTCCCAGACAGAAGAAATATTTTGAGGTCGGAAGCTGCTCCAATCTGGGAGATGCGCAGGCTAGAAGACTCCGCATCCGTGTGAACGGAAAAGACGGTAAGTATTTTGCTCATACCTTAAATAATACAGTTGTGGCGCCGCCGAGAATGCTGATTGCCTTTTTGGAGAATAATCTGCAGGCTGACGGATCCGTGCGGATTCCAGAAGTGCTTCGTCCGTATATGGGCGGTATGACTGAATTAAGGTAAATGGAAAATATTATCAGCGATCTTGAATGTATCAGGTATTATAATAAATATAGTAAACGATATAACAAATTTCTGTTTCCGGCTCTTGCAGGAACCATATACGGTAGCTCCTGCAAGGCCGAAAACGAAATTTCTAAT
>VSOD01000165.1 GCA_009774655.1 Lachnospiraceae bacterium | reverse complement strand
ATGAGTACCTCTTTTCTTGTAATTTTGATTATATCTCATTAGCCACTCCCGTTACAACTTTAGTATAGCACTTCAAATGCTTATCTTTATACTCTTTGATGACTTTATAGGCTGTCGCTCTTGAGATGCCGAGCATCCTGGCGATCTGATATACTGGCACAACGTCTTTCAATTCGATCACTTTTTTGTAGACACGGTTTCTTATGATATGATCTATCTTGGGGAAGAACAGACTTGATCCGCCAAATTCTTCACATAACTTTATATAGTTATCAACCCCGATGACGGACGCTACGTCCTGCCGGGCTTCATCCAGATCTTCTATGGTGATATTGTCTTTTATAGTATCTATATATTTCTTCATCCTTGTCCTCTTCAAAGTCTGTTTAAACACCTGATAATGGCGTTTTAAACAGGTTTTAAACTGATACCAGCTGTTATTGCGAAATATGTTCCTGTTTCGTCGCTGACCCCATCCGGAGATGATCCGGACAGGGCTTGACACTATAACGGTAAAAGATACTTTAAAGCCTGTTTGCCGGACTGATAAAGTGTCTTTACAGCTACTTTATGGCGTTCCTGACCAGTTCCTTATAATCGATCTTATCCTTATCCGCCGCAGGCTTGTCTGCCTGTTCTTTTTTACGGCTTTCACGATCTCTGGGACTCACAGTCTAAATAAGGGCTGCAATGCTCTATGCAGCTCATTCCTGATATCCATATTTCTGAAGATCCTCTTCGATATGTTTTATATCTCTTCTGATCCTGTATGGATCGTTCAGCAGATCAGATCTGTCAGAAGGGATGGCATAAGTACGGCTGTACGCATAATTAAAATCGGAAGCATTGGAATCGATAAGACGCTTAATATCGTTGTAAGAATCCTTGGATTCCTCCATCTGCCTGTAATTTGCGTCAAGTTGATCCAGTATCCTGAGACGCTCTTCATATAATCCTTTCAGGACTGAATAATAATGGTTTACGGCTTCGTCAGAAATTTTCCTTAGATCCTTATCATCATATCGTGGGATCGCGTCAAGTTCTTTTGCGACATCCAGCAGGATCTCCTGTTTTGATTCAAGGCGGCTGATCTCTGTCTTGGCTGTTACTGCATCATCATATCTTCCTTCGGCGATATGATCGGCAAGGGCAGCTTTCTTTTCCTGAATCTTCTCAGAGATGGAATTTATCTCATCATCTGTCTCCTGCCGTTTCCGGTTTGTCTCCGTATCTGCCAGATCCTCCATCTTCTGCCGGATAGTGGCGTTGAATTCTTCGTGCTTCATGGTTCTTTTTCCTCCTGTTCTTACCTCATGTATTTACTGATCTCTTCCTGCATCTTCCGGTATTCTTCTTCCGGATCCGATGCAGTGGACTGGCCTTCGCCCAGCTTTTCTTTCAGCTGGCGGTTTTCCAGTTCAAGGCGTTCATTCTCCCTGATCAGGGTCTCCACCATCTTGTCTACAGTGTTCTTAGACACCGGGATCTCATAATCTGCTGTTCTCTGCATGTTCATTTCCTCCTTGTTTTTTGATTGGTCTGTTATGTTCTTAGTGTATCAGTTTAAAGGCATTTGACTATTTTCGTTTTCTTCAAATACTGATAATCATTGGACTGCGGCAGGGTATGCGTCCTATAATAGCCCTATGCAACACTTTTCCCTCCTGTTTTTTGGTATAAAGTTACACAAAAGGACTGCTGCCATCAGTTTCATCCTGCTGGCAGCAGTCCTTTCATTTCCTGAGATACCGGTATATGCTCGTGATGGAAAGCCCGTATTCCTCCGAGAGTTCGGCGGCGCTCTTCCCGGCGCGGTACCCTTCGGTGACCTTCCGCTTCACCCCGTATTTATTGAGGCATTCTTCTGTAGGTATGTACAGGTTTTTGCCTCCCGATCTCCGGGCAAGCCTTCTGAAATTCTCTATCCCTACGGCTTCGGCGTAGCCCCTTATCGGCTCCGGGAGGTCGGAGAGCAGCAGGTCGTCTTTATTCCCCATGCCCCGGCACCCTCCCCGCCAGATCGGGAGCGGCCACCATTGCCCCGGCCTGTATCTTCCCGATCAGCGGCCTGATCCTGAAACCGTAGGGGATATCGTCTTTACATTTGTTCAGGGTGCACATCAGGAGGAGATATTCCTCCGTAGTGAGTTCCGGCAGGATATAGCCGTATCCGGTAACAGTATCCATCAGCGATCCCTCCTTCCTGCTGCCTGCCTGTCTTTTCCATCCTGATCATGGGACTGGGCGAGCAGGAAACCACGCCTGATCCCCCGCAGGTAGGCGGCGGTATGCAGGTAGCCGGATCTGCTCTCGACCGCGTCTTTGTATTCCACGAGCATGTCCGCGGTGGGCGTGCCTGCTGCCTGCGCCTCGATCCTGCCGATCGTACGGCCAAGTTTCCGGCATCCTTTTTCATTCCGGACATCCTCGTCAAGATCCGTTACGTTCTCATACCCTGCGATCAGGAAGTCTTCCATGTCCCCGGCCCATTCATCATCCAATAACCTGATCTTTACCATGCGGCATCCCTCCTTTATCCAGTCCTATGAACATGGCAAGCTGGAACCCTTTCTTGATCCCGTTCAGATAGGCGGCGGTATATTCATAGCCTGCTTTGCTCTCGATCGCGTCCTTATATTCCACGAGCATGTCCGCGGTGGGCGTGCCTGCTGCCAGCCCTTCGATCGTCCTGATCATCTGGTCGGTCTCCTGATAGCCCTTTTCCATGCAGACATCCTTTTCCAGATCCGTTATGCCTTCCTCTGCTGCCAGCAGCCCGTTTATTGTGTCCTCCATCCATTTTTCATCTAATAATTTGATCTTTACCATGCAATTTTCCTCCTTTACTGCCCTGTAGTAGCAGGAACCTAGTTTAAAACCCCTTTAAACGGTTTCAACAGGTGCCTCTTTCTGTTTTGGTGTAAAATTCTTCATTGAAGCGGTTTTTTACGTATATGGGCCTTCTGGCGCGATGCCGTGTCAGAACAGGATACAGACAGCAGGCGGCCTGTATATGTACCTGATATAGGTGGCGTTCCCATCGGACAGGATGACCTTGTCCACTGCCCGGCTGTTGAGCACATCCATGACTGCTGCCGCCAGACGCGCCGCAGTATCTTCGCATGTCCGCTGACAGTATCTGACAACGATCTTGTTCATGACCATGTGGCGGTCACTGCCCCAGAGGGAATCGATCTGGCAGAGATCGCAGGAATGTGGCAGCGTCCGCAGGATCGCGGACATGACAAGACTCGCTGTCTCCCTGTCTGCCGGATGATACTTTACAATGAACCTTTCCATAGATAACACCTTCCTTCCTATTTAAAATAGAACCTCTTGACTTGCGACTTGCGTTTAAGACTGGAAGATGGTAAACTCAACTTGTTCTGTGGTGAGTTTACTCATCTTCCGGGGAGTGGCCATTGGCGTGGCTGCTCTCCATTTTCTTTGAACACTCTATTCATGGAGACGCTGCATGCGGCAGAGTTCCGGATCTGCTGCGTCCTTTGTGCTACCTGAAATAGATCCTGCTCTGTAGTGTCTGTATTCCTGACGGTGTAGGTGGTCTTCATGCTGCTTTCATGTTCGTTGATCTTCACAGCACTCAGTCTGTAGTGTTTTCCGTTATCCCCGTCAAATCTGGATCCTTCCAGTTCACTATCGGTAAGGATCATATGGCTGTATACTGTCATGATGACGTCATGCCCGCTAATTCTCATATACTTTGCCTTCTCCCTGTATCCGTCTTTTACAAAACATCCATCCAGCGCATCCGTTATGAAGAACCCTGCTACAATGGCTTCATCCAGAGAATACATCTCTGCGCATATGCAATCCAGTATATTGATAAAATCATGTACCCCGTTGTAGGCAGTCGTAAGGTCTTCATAGGCATCCAGTATGTTATCCCTGTTGAGTCTCCCGTTCTTTGCCTGAAACGAAATCTCTATGTGCGGCATCCTGTCTTCTATTAGCATTATCATCTTATAATCCTCCTGTTAACTGCATCCTGACCTGCTGCAGTATCTTTTTGCTGATATTGTCTGTGTCTGCAAATTCATAAGCAAGTTCCAATATCTTGACCGTGGCGCGCAGGCTCTCGTCATTGGCCATCTTGATCAGATATGGGAGACAATCTTCCGGGACATCCGGGAAGATCGCCTTGAATTCCTCCAATCCGTATTCGTTCCTTACCATGCGCCGCACCACGATCCGCTGCCTGAGCTGCTGCAGTTCACTACACTTTGGCCCCTGCAGGAGCTGGGTATAGATCCTGGTATTGCCGGAGAGGATGACCCCTACTCCTGCCTGATCGTTCAGGTTCCGGACTGCCTGCAGGGCGGACATGGTCAGATGGTCAGCCTCGTCTATGATGACCAGCCGCCCTGTATCCTTGAAATACTCTACCAGATCCGACATCATGGCTTCTTTTTTTCCCGGCAGTGTCCTTCCTGTCCTGCTGCCGATCATCTGCAGGATGGAAGCGGCGGAAGATGTGCATGAGTTCGCCGTGACCATTACGACACCGGGATGTTCTTCCGTATAGTGTTTGAGTGCTGTCGTTTTCCCTGCCCCGGCATCCCCAAAGATAAGGGATATGTCACCGTGGCGGTGGGCGTAATGGCAGGCAAACAATACGGCCCTTGTATTGTGCATGCCTTCATAAAAGCAGGAATGCTTTGCTTTTATGTTCTGCAGCCTTGCCATATCCAGATACTGTAAGACCGTCCTCGCTACCTCTTCATTATTTCCCTTATAAGACTGATTGAGGAACTGGGAGATAACAGACGTGGACAGCGCGGACTCTTTTGCGATCTGCTGCTGCGATTTGCCGGATTCTTTCATAAAATCCAGCAGTTCTTTTACTACCTCATGATACATTCTAATAACCTCCTGCCTTTCGTTTTTTCTCTTCTTCCAGATATCTATCTAATAAGACGCTCTGTATATCCGGTACGGCCGGATCAGCATCTCTGGGAGAACGTTTTGCTTCAAATACGCCTGTATCGAAATCCAGTTCCACCGGCTCAACGGCAGCAGGACTGTAAACGGTATCTTTCTGAGCCTGCTCTGCAAGCTGGTTCCTTGCTATAAGGCTCATCGTGTCATGTTCCATCACCGGTTTGTACTTCCTGACGAGGTTCCGGGCTGCACGCCTTTCTTTCTCTGCCTTCTTGAAATCCGCTTCGGTCGTATTCCTGAACGGCGTCCGTACTTTTGCTTCTGCCGTACAGACGGCGCGCCGGTCTTCATCAAACACATACAGAAGATCCATGTTATCGCTGGTATAATTGATGACTACCTTCTTATTGAGATATGGCAGCAGTCCTTCGTTCCAGTAATACCTGTTCTTAAAGCGGATCCCGTTCTTTCCCACCGTCCTCATATCAAACGTACCGCACAGCAGGTCAAGGGCCTTGCTGTCCGTGACCATCTTCTTTACAGACAGGTTCTGGTAATAGACCTCATCCGGACTCTTCCCGTCAAGGTCTTTCCCCCTGCTGGGAGTATGGTTGTAATCCTCCATATAATTATCAAGACAGACAAGGAATTCTTCTATTGATGGTGCCAGCGTCAGGATGTCTTCATCTGAAACCTGCATCATCTCCGGACGGTTCTTTGCATCCTTTCCTGTATAGGTAGGGAGCATCTTACAGAAACGTTCCGTAAAGGTCTTAAAGAACCTTTCGACCGTCTTTGCCTGCCCGTGGTAAGGCTTGGCATAAATATTCCCGATCCCGATCTGGTGCACCAGCGACAGATCAAAATCCTGCCGGAATGCCTTTGCGCGGTAATCCTTGCCGTTGTCGAAATAGACTTCATCCGGGACGCCAAAGGCTTTGATCCCCTTTTTCATGGCCTGCTTGATGACTGCCGCATCAGGATCCGCATTCCTGCATATGTATGATATGACCTTATTAGACCGGGCGTCAAAGAAGACTGTCAGCCACATGCGGCACGGCTTCGACCTTTCCTCATTCTTGGTAAAAACATCGATATGATGATGATCGCTGAACCATACGGCATTGGAAGCGATATCTTTCTTATTCCTGTCCATGCTCGGCAGCATGTCACGGAAAGCATGTTCCCCATCCCGGTAGCGGATCAGTGCGTATTCAGGGATCGTCTTCACTTTCCGGTGGAATGCATACACGCTTGGGATGTCCGGATATTCCTTCTTTGTGTAGTCATAGCAGATCTGGACGCCTCGTTTCTGCTGTGTCATATATAAGGAATAGAAGTAATCCCATGCTTCATCCGGTATCGTCGTTGTACCGCGCTTGTACTCGCCCCGGCGATCCACAAGGGCAGCAGTGCCGCCCCGCTTGAACTTCTTCTGCCACTGGAAGATGTTTGCCTTTGTGATGGACTCGCCATGCTCGCGGTTGTACTGATCCAGAAATTCCTCGATCGTTACGCCTTTGCCACGGTGATGGTAAAGGTCGAGAACCCATGCTTTATTATTGGCTTCTTCTTTCTGCCGCTTTGAGAACCCTTCCATTTCTTTCACCTCATTTCTTACAGGTTCGCGGTCGTAGTAACGGGCTATGGCATCATTTGGAAGTGAAGATAACAGTATCTCTATTTTTTTACCGCCACGCCCCTCTCCATGTCCATCTACATATTGATATATGTATAGGCCTTTTAACGCCCTATATCGAACACTTCTTACATTCAAATCTAAAAGATGTGCTACTTGTGTTACAGTTAACCATTTCAATTCCAATTTCTCCTAGAATAATAATATTTATAGAATATTACAAATTTCTGTTATGTCTAAATCTAATGCAATACATAATTTTCTTAATGTAGCAGGCCGTGGAATGCTTTTATTTTGTTCTAAATAATTTACAGTTAAAGAAGATACTCCTGCTTGGCGAGCCAATTCTCTTTGAGAATATCCCTTTTTGATTCTTGCTTTTTGCAATTCTTTTACATTTACTAATATTTTCATTATATCCCTCCAATACCCAAAATGTGTAACCAATGCAATTATTATAGTTGTACATTTTGGGTATGTCAAGATATGTTTTGATATTTAATTGCACAATATGGGGAATAAGTGATATAATTTTAGGCATTACAAATTTAAACAGAAATGAGGATGTAGCTATGGAATTTCATGAACGATTAAAACAACTTCGAGAACAAAATGGATGGACTCAAAACAATATTGCATCTGTTTTAAATATAGCAAAAAGTACTTACGTAAAATATGAACGAGGCGAAAGAGAACCTCGTTATGGAACTTTGGTCGCACTATCCGAAATTTTTCAAGTTTCAATTGATTATTTACTTGGGAAATCTGAAATTGACAATGTTTACAAAGAAAGAATCGATAGTGCATATCAATATGTAACAAGTGATCAATTCGCAAAAGAACATAGCCAATACCTAGAGAGTGTAAATAAACTTATTTCCAATTACTTAAGATTATTATATTTTGAAGATAGTGGTGATGCTATGCTTGATATTCTGTTTTTGATTACTAAAATAGAAGGACTCCTTATGGATCTTTATATTTTAGGACGGCATATCTTTTGTTATGAAAAATGGGCTGCAGAAGACGAGGAATATAAACACGTAGTTGACATCCCTACAACAGCAGACATAACACAATTTATTTCTAAATCCCAAGAAATCAGAAAATTACTGGATGATTATATTGGTATTATTTCTACAGAAGGATATTTCCGTGATCCATATCTTATATATGAAAGAGAAATTAGAAATTATTCTCAAAATGATTGGTTTGAATTAATTACGAAATTTCGTGATAACCCCGGATATAAAATGGAGTAATTTTTCCTTTCTGCATATACGAATCAAAAACCTCCTATAATGCTGTATTATTCATGCTTTAAGGAGGTTTTGTTGTTTGAAGTAGATTTCCTTTCTGTAAGCATCACAAAGGAAAAAATAACTTTTAATACGCATTCACTTTATCAATGTCATACTTATACCATAGATTATTCAATGCTTTGAGAACACAATATTTTTATAATAGAAAGGAAAAAATAACTTTTCTTTTACAATCTTACACTATACATGGAGGTGCATATATGGCAAGTAAAAAGAAAATTGACAAGGAAATGGGATTCCGTCTGAAACAGGCTAGAACTGAGCAAAAACTGACCTATGAAGAACTGGCTGAAAAATCCGGCGTTTCCTCACGCTATATCAAAGAAATCGAAAATCATGGAAACGTGCCAAGCCTTGAAAAGCTAGGGCAGCTCATACGAGCCTTACATATTTCCGCCGATCCGTTCTTTTATCCAACTGTCCCGGCAGACAACCTCGACTACCAGCGGCTGTTGGTTTATCTGTCACAATGTACGGAAGAACAGATTACAACAATCCTCGCTATTGTGGAAGCCTATCTTCGGACATCCAAGAACCCCAAAGAATAGAATATCCCCAATATCTGTATTATTTCGTGAATATTTCTGGATTATTCTGAACTATACAAACAAGGTGGCTCGCTTTCTGTCCTGCCAGCCACCTCTTTGTCTATCTTTCAAATATTTTAAGAAGCTCTTTTATACGAATACGCTTTTTCACGATGCCCAATCCATCAAGAACCTGTATACCGTCCACAAATCCCTGATAGTACGCCCTCTGTTCTTCCTTGTAATGGGCATGATCCACCGCATCTATGT
>VSOD01000164.1 GCA_009774655.1 Lachnospiraceae bacterium | reverse complement strand
TTTATACACAGCTTTTACCAGGTATAAATCTCACGGTCGAAATTTGTAATTACCGTTTTTTCCCCTCTGCAACAGACGATGTGACCGGATAGATGACCATATCCTTGCACTCTTTCTGCAAGTTAAATTTACCTTTAATTTCTTCCGTCAGGTAAATTTTCCTGTCTTCCGTGACCAGTATCATGTCAAACGGCTGCTCCTCCTGATGCGTCTTCCAATAAGCGACCGCATCCGAAAGCCCCATGACAAAAAGCGACGTGGAGAGCGCATCGCACAGCTTCCCGTCCCCGGCAATGATCGTAACGGAAGCAAGTCCGTTATTCACGGGATATCCCGTCTCCGGGTCAATGATATGGCCGTAGCGGACACCGTCCTCTCCAATAAAATAACGCTCGTAATTTCCAGATGTGACCACCGCACGGTCAGAGATCTGCAGCGTCCCGAATATCCCTTCCCCGAAAGGACTGCGCAGTCCCAGCCGCCAGTCACTGCCGTCCGGCCTGGCGCCCACGGCCTGAATATTGCCGCCGATATCCAGAAGCGCAGAATTTATGCCCTTTTCTATTAGAATCCGTCCTGCCCGGTCACCGGCATACCCTTTGCCGACGGAACCCAGATCCAGCATCATGCCATCCTCCAGAGTGACAAGGCTTCCTTCCACCTTCACCCGGTCATAGCCAACACATTCCAAAAGTTTTTCGATCTCTTCCGCCGCAGGTATTCGATTTACCTCCGTTGTAAATCCCCACGCCGTCAGCACAGGATACAGCGTCGGTTCCAACGCCCCGTCAGTCTCCTGCGCCATTTTTACGGCAAACGAAAGCAGCCCGGCCGTCTCGTCCCGAACCGTTACAGGCTGTCCGCCGCTGTGATTTAACGCATAAATATCACTGTCTTCATCGGTGACCGACCACAGCGCCTCCAATGCCCCGATCTCCTCCTGTGCCTGCTGCAGTGCCTCTCTGGCTGCTTTTGCGTCGTCATCATATACTGTAAACGTCATATAAGTATCCATGGCAAAGAATGAAGCAGAATAAGCCTCCTCCCTGCCCTGCATGGGAGAGCAGGCTGTCATGGTAATACTCATGATAATCCATAAAATCACTGCCAGACTAAAAAACCTAAGTTTCTTGATAAATTCCAATACAAAATTCTGATCACTCTCCGGCAGCACTTCCATCAGGCTGACAGCTTCCTTTACTGTTCCGCTCATACCAGCACATTCCGGATCGCCGCCATCAGTTCCTCATACGTCTCGTAAGCCGGAAGCTGCGGATTCTCCCGGATGATCTGCTCCGTACTCCTGAACAGGAATCCCGCCCTGCCGGCCCGGATCATATCCAGATCGTTGTGACTGTCACCGGCGGCGATCGTCTCAAAGCCGATAGACTGTAACGCTTTCACCGTAGACAGCTTGGAATTCTCGATCCGCATCCGGAAGCCCGTGATCTCCCCGTCCGGCGCCACCTCGAGAGAATTGCAGAAAAGCGTCGGCCAGCCCAGCTTTTTCATCAGCGGACCCGCAAACTGCGTGAATGTATCACTGATAATGATCACCTGCGTCATGCTGCGAAGTTCGTCCAGAAATTCCTTCGCTCCTGGCAGCGGATCGATGGTCGCGATCGTGTCCTGTATCTCCTGCAGGCCAAGTCCATGCTCCCGCAGCACTCCCAGCCTCCAGCGCATCAATTTATCATAATCCGGCTCGTCTCTGGTCGTCCGCCTGAGTTCCAAAATTCCGCTCGCCTCAGCAAAAGCGATCCAAATCTCCGGCACCAGCACTCCCTCCAGATCCAGACATACAATATTCATACTCATATTTTCCTCCAAATCGAAGCTTTCTTGTTATGCTTTCAAATAATATCATCTGTTATAATAAAATCGAACCGTCATCCCTGTGCCTCCTCCTTACCTTACCCTTTCTTTATCCTGACTACTGTGCCCTACATCGACGCCGCGCTGTATTTCACGATCAACAGCTCCACGCTCATCACATCATTCATCCTGCCGGTCTTGACCGCCTCTTCCGTCTCCACGCAGTCCGTCAGCGCCCTGCGCAGATCTTCCTCCCTGAATCTGGCGGCCTGCGTCACATATTTGCGGGCGATAAATCCGGCAAGCCCCACCTTACCGCCGATGGCATTGGCGTCATAGCCTTTGTTTTTCAGTTCCTTTACCTGCAGCAGAAGATTGAACTGTCTCGTGATCAGGAACAGGATCCTCATAGGCGGCTCTTTCAGCGTCAGCAGGTCATAATACAGATCCAGCGCAGTCTTCTGTTTCTTCTGTGCCACCGCATCAATCATATCAAAAATCTGGCTGCTCACCTGTCTGGTGCAGACCGCTTCGATATCCTGCGCCGTGATCACATCCCGCCCCATACAGTAACAGAACAGTTTCTCCAGCTCTCCCCGGATATTATCCATGCCGGAGCCCGTCTTATCCAGAAAAAAGTTCAGATCCCGCTCCGTGATATTTTTATTTTCTTTTTTTAAAAATCCCAGGATCCATCGTTTCAGCACTGCCTCATCCTGCGCCTTGAACTCAATGGCGCGCCCCCTGGCCGTGGCCGCCTTGTACAGCCTGTTTCTCTTGTCTACCGACTGTTCCACAAACACGAAATAAGCCGTCTGCGCCGGATTACCCAGATAAGCCGCCAGCTCTTCCCCGCCCCTGGCCATAAGGCCGCTGTTCTCCAGCACAATCACCCGGCGCTGCGCAAAAAAGGGCATGGTCTCAGCCAGATCGATCACTTCCCCCTGGGAAATATTCTTTCCCTCGAAGTAGTGAAAGTTCATATCGTCTCCGTCGCCGAGCAATGCCTTTTTCAGCTTATCCTTGTACTGGCTGCGCAGATATGCCTCTTCGCCGTACAGGATATAGACCTGTTTCAGTTGTCCAGTTTTGATTTCTTCCGTTAATTTCTGCATAAGTTAAGTATATGACAAAACAAAGGATTAATCAATTTCTAAATCGACCTGCCGTCCATATCAATCTTGTTGCGAAGATCCTGCATCTGGTAGTCCAGCATTTCAATGGAATCCGCACAGGCTTTGAGCTGCGCCACAATCTGTGTCGCATTTTTGACATTTTTCTTATATTTCAGCTTATGCTCCAGACTGGCCCAGAAATCCATGGCGATCGTGCGGAACTGAACCTCCGCCTTCATGTACTTCTTTTCATTGGAAAGAAAGATCGGTACACTCAGTATGAGATGCAGACTCCTGTAGCCGTTGTCCTTCGGGTTCTGAATATAGTCCTTTTTCCGAAGCAGAAGGATATCGTCCTGCCGGATGACCAGATCCGCCAGCCGGTAAATATCGTCCGGAAAAGAACAGATGACCCGCAGCCCCGCCACATCCGTCAGGTGCTCTCTGATATTATCCACTGTGATCGGATGGCCTTTGCGCTCCAGTTTCTCATAGATGCTCTCCGGCGTTTTCAACCTGCTCTTGATGGACTCAAAAGGGTTTCGCTTGTACTCCCGTGAGAATTCCTCGTTCAGCACCTTTAATCTCGTCTCGATCTCCATGATGGCGAACCGGTACTCCATCATCAGGCGATTGAAGGGTTCCGCCTCCTTCAGCTTCTCGGCCTGGATGCGAATGATCCTGTCCTGCTGCCGCAGCGTCTCCCGCTGCTCTTCCACCTGCTGCTCCAGACTGTTCTTATAGGCAAACAGGTCAATGGTGTTCCTGACCCGGTTCTTGACAATGGATCTGTCAAAAGGCTTATGAATAAAGTCCGAAACCCCGATCTCCAGACACCGGTTCTCAACCTCCGGCGTACTCTCGATACTGATAACAAGCACCGGGATCTGTTCCAGCCATCCGTTCTCCTTCATCGCATCGATCACCGCAAAGCCGTCCATCTCCGGCATCTGCAGATCCAGAAGAACCGCCGCCAGTTCCTCCTTAAACTCCAGCAGCTTACGCAGCGCCTGCTGCCCGTTCTCCGCCATCTCGATCACATAATTGTCTTCCAGCATTTCCCGCAGCAGCTCGCGGTTTACCGCTGCGTCGTCCACTACCAATATCTTTTGCATTTCCGTTTTCCCCAAATTTCCCCTGATGCCGCTTCGCGGCGTCAACAATGTGTGCACAAAGACAGCCCTCTGCCGTCTCTTCTGTCTCCTGCTGCCGTCACCGGCGCACCGACGACGCCATCCGATGATAGGTATGCCTGATCCCGCGGATGGCAACCGAATACGCCTGTATATTCTCGGGCAGCGCCATCCCCGTATACCCGGTGTCGCCCAGATGGTGGATATCCGTACCGGTCATCTTGCACATCAATGCGATCCGGCGGATGGTATCCGTGTCCGCACCCTCCTGAGATGTGCCGACAGCCGTGATCGTCAACGCACCCATGCCGTGGGCAAATCCCACCAGCTCACGCACATACTCCATCGTAATGCCAGGCACTGTTCCCGGCGCCGGAAAAAGCAGCACATCCGCCCCAGCCTCCCGAAAACGCCGGACATCTTCCTTCGTCATGATCTGCTCCGCGGCTTCCGCCAGCACTCCGGCCGCGTGCATCTTGCCTGCTGCCAGAATGACTCTGTCACCCAGCTCTTCCCGGTACAGCTTAAGCGTCGCCTCAATGGCCTCATTGCTGACACCCATACCCGGATTGCCTGTCAGCAGGATCAGATCCACGCCCATATCGCAGGCGCGCCTTGCATTCTCCAAAGTGGCACGCCGTCCGGCGGACATCTGCCACAGCGGATCGGTCTGCGCCTCCTCCCCCACATCCGTGGGTTCCAGATTAATGCCCACGGGCCGCCCCGTCAGCCGCTTGATCAGCCGCACGGTATCCTCCGGTTGTCCTGCCGGCAGCCCTTCTATCTTCGGCTCATTGACATCGAACATATTCAGAAGCAGAAAATCCGCCCCCATCGCCGCCGCAAACTCTGCGTTGGTCACATCTCCCAACATGGGCCGTACCGTGCCGATCGTCTCACAGAGCATCACACGGCCTTCACTCCTGCGCACAGACTCCAAAAGCTCCTCCTTCGAAAAACCTGCAAAATCCGACGCATAGCAGTCCAGCATTCTTTTTGCCATCAAATCCACCTCCTCTTCGTTCTTCTCATATTCTTACTCCGTTCTCTTACCTTTATACCAGTCCCGATACCGTCTCCTCAATGGACGCCGTATTTTCTTTATCCCTGTTCCGATTCAGCCCCGAAAGGCGCTCCTTAAAAATCCGTTATCCAAAATATATCTTATTGTACAACAAACCTGTACCGCTAAGCAACACCTGATGTACCAGCTTAATCGGCCGCTGTTACAGTTATCGGCCGGATGCCCTGCAGCAGGGTGCAGGGCACCGTGAATAGTAACCAACCGCTTACTCAAAAGGCATCACAGTCCGAACCTCCACCCCCTCTCTGTGCCGCACCCTCACCGTCACCGCCCCGCTCTGCTGCGTCCTGTAGATCTGGCACCCCTGCTCCGTAAGCCGTTCCAGAAGCGCCTCATGCGGGTGCCCGTACCGGTTGTTTCTGCCGGCGGAGATCAGCGCGATCTTCGGATTCAGCTCCCGCAAAAACAGCTCTCCCGTCGAATTCCCGGAACCGTGATGCGCTACTTTAAGCAGCGTAATATCCTGCAGTTCCCCGGCCTCCCGGACAAGCCCCTCCACGCGCCTCTCCCCCGCACCTTCCAGATCTCCCGTAAAAAGTGCCGTAAACTCGCCGTAACGCAGATGCAGCACTGTAGAATAGGCATTGCTGTCCTCCGTATTCCACCCCTTCTCCGGGTGCAGGCAGGTTAACATAACATCTCCGCACTGCAGACGGTCTCCATATCCTATGTACCCCACCGGCACACCGGCCCGCGCCGCCAGTTCTTCCAGCTCCCGATAGCCGTCGTTACGTCCTGCCGTTCCCACATCCGGCAGATACAGTGTGCCGATCGTGAATCTGCCTTCTCCGGCAGCATCCCCCGCCTCCTCCAGCAATGCACAGATACCACTTATATGATCCCTGTCCGGATGGGTGACCGCTACGGCGTCCAGATGCGACACGCCCTCATATTTTAAAAAAGGAACGATCTGGTACTTCGCCACATCACTTTGATCGGAGCTGCCGCCGTCGATCAGCATATGGACGCCGCTGTCCTCCGACAGGTAAATACAATCTCCCTGCCCCACATCCACCATGGTGATCTGCAGCCCCTCCGGCAGTTTTAAGGTAAATGTGAGCAGCGCACACAGCATACCCTGCCAGAAAAGCAGCTTCGGTATTTTGCCGTTCCACACCACAAGCACCAGAAGAATGCCGAAGAAAAGCAGTACCTGCCACAGTTCCGGATGGCCGGCCACCCAGGTATGGCCCGGCAGACGCATACAGACAGTACAGCATACCTCATAAAACCACAGAAGATAATGCACCGGCAGGGCTGTCACTGCTCCCAGCGGCAAAAACCAGGCCGCAGCGCCCAGTCCTGCCAGACCACCCAGCAAAACCAGCGTCATGCAGGGAATCACGATCAGATTCAAAAGCACCGAATAGGGCGGAAATTCATAGTAACAGCACAGATACACCGGCAGCGTGGACAGGGAGATCACAACACCGGAGAAAACCGCCCTCTCCGCCCGGCTCTTCCCAAACAGATTTCTCTCCGCCGCCGGCAGCAGGATACCGATGCCGCAGACCGCCCCGAAGGAAAACAGAAAACCGCTCTGCTGCAGATACAACGGCTGCTGCAGCAGAATGATAAGGGCCGACACGGTCATCGCCGTCAGCAGATCATAGGTCCTGCCGATCATGCCCGCCAGCAGGTGCATGACAAACATGACATAGGCCCTGAGCATGGAAGTTCCCATTCCTGTCATCGTGCCGTAGCAGTACATAAGGCTGCTGCATAATATTATGTCAACCGCATATGGCAGCCTGATCCGCCGGAAAAGCCGGTGGCATCCCATACCGATAATGGACAGATGCAGACCGCTGATCGCCAGAATGTGGATGATGCCGCTGGCCCTGTATAATTCTTTCAGCTCCGCATCCAGCGTCCCCTTTTCTCCCAGAAGCATGGCCTTCATAACAGAAGCATCCTCCCCGTCATAGCAGACGTCCAGCAGCAGGGACAGATATTCCCGCAGCCGGTACATCCTTTCTTTGAAGACACTGTATGCACTGCTCCTGGCAAGCAGCACACTGTCCATCATCCGTCCCTGCTGCCCCTGCACCGCATAATGATCGGCCGCGTCGAACGCTCCCGGATTGGTGGCATGGGTAAAAGAGCGCCAACTTCCCCGCACCATCACAAGGCTGCCCGTCTGCGGCATATCCTCTTCCTTCATATAACATATAACGCCGGTGATCCCGTCGGCGTCTTCTCTTCCCAGCTTCTCTTTCTCTGTCTTCCAGAAGCTGCGTAACGTATGTAGATCTTTCTTTGGAATCTTCTCTGAATCTGTCAGGAATTGTTCCAGAACTGTTATTTGACTTGTGTTTAGAATTACTGCATCGGATAAATATAGGACAGGCGTTTTGACGTCCCGTGATAACCTGTATTCCTTCCATTCCACAAAACCGGCCGCCACGATCTGTTCCCTGTCCAGGGAATCGCAGACCGCCGCGCTGCCCATCCTGCAGAAAATCACGAGCCAGACCGCCGCCACATATACCAGTCCGATCAGGCATAATGGTCTTCTCATTCTCTTCCTCATATCTTCCTGTTTACTTTATCGCTACGGTGTGACCAGCAGATCCAGATTTCTCTCAAACAGATTGTTCAGATCAATCTTCTCCCGGTATGTTATGTTCGTCTCCCCGCCGATGGATATCTGCACCTTATTGACATTCGACAACTCAACCAGAGAATTGGTGATGGAATAGATCGTCACCTCCGCACTCACGCTGTTGGGCTGGCTCAAAAAATCCGAGCCTAAGTTTACATAACATATACCGTCTTTAACCGACACACTGATGATCTTCGTAGATGGATTGATCGTGGGATAAGCTCCTTCCATGAGCGGCCCCTTCACAAGCTGCTCCACCACCAGCTTTTCCAGGGAAATATTGCTGTTGTATACCACATTACGACGGTTCTCTTCCACAAGGCCGGTTCCGTCCTCATTGGCATAGTACAGCTTGAGATTCACCTTCTCATAGGCATTGATCTCGTCTCCCGCATTCTCGATAAAAGAATCCGCGTTCATCGTACCGATGGCCATGCCGCTGCTGTCCGCCAGCATCTCCCCCTGCACGGTAAAAGAAACAAGACTTATCTCCGGTATCTGCGTTACCGTCCGCACGATCGCCGCCCTTGTCAATACCTCTTTGGTAATATCCATCGACTTATACTTGTCATCGAAATTCATCGTCAGCTGACCGTTCTCCAACGTGTATCCCAACAGCTTGAAACCGTCCGCCAGCGGCGCCTTGTAATCCAGCTTCGGCGGCAGCGTCCCCAACTGGCCGAGCAGCTCCTGCAGCAGCTTCGACGAATCGGTCGTCTCACTGACATACTGCCTCGTCAGAGTATTGGTCTCCTCATTGTTTACATAATATATATCATATACGCTGCCGCTCTCCGCTTCCTGCTCACTTCCACACGCCGTACACAACAGGAGCAGCAGATATACAGCCGCTGCGGCTTTCAATTTCCATCTCATACGCATTACTACTCTTTTCTTTTCTGTTATACCGGAATGTACTTAAGCGGTATCCTGATCGTGAAC
>VSOD01000163.1 GCA_009774655.1 Lachnospiraceae bacterium | reverse complement strand
TTCAAGCCGGATGTGACGGCAGGTTTGAGTCTGGGCGAGTACGGTGCGCTGGCAGCCAGCGGCGTGATGAGCGCGGAAGACGTATTTAAGGTGGTGCGTAAACGCGGGATCTATATGCAGGAGGCCGTGCCGAACGGCGGCGCCATGGTGGCGGTACTGGGGCTGGATACGGCAGTGATCGAGAAGATCTGTGAGGAGACGGAAGGCTTCGTGTCCATCGCAAACTATAACTGCCCGGGGCAGATCGTCATTACCGGCGAAGAGGGTGCAGCGCAGGCGGCGGTGGAGAAGCTGGTGGCAGCAGGCGCCAAGAGATGTGTGCCCCTGAAGGTCAGCGGACCTTTCCATTCTCCGATGCTGACAGGCGCCGGGGAGAAACTGGCGGCAGAGCTGGAGCATGTTACGATAGGGGAGATCAGGATTCCCTACATTGCCAATGTGACCGCAGATTATGTGACGGACAGGGCTGAGGTAAAGCCTCTTTTGGAAAAACAGGTGTCTTCTTCCGTGCGCTGGCAGCAGACGGTGGAGCGGATGATCGCAGACGGGGTGGATACTTTCGTGGAGATCGGGCCGGGAAAGACATTGTCCGGGTTTATGCGCAAGATCAGCAGGGACGTAAAGGTTGTAAACGTAGAGAAAGTGGAAGACCTGGAGAAACTGCAGGAACTGATGGCATAAGTCTTTTTATGAAAATTAATATAGTAAACATGGATCGGAGGAGCATATGTTACAGGGAAAAGTGGCGCTGGTGACGGGAGCCGGCAGAGGAATCGGACGGGAGATCGCCCTGACGCTGGCAGAGTACGGTGCGGATGTGATCGTAAATTATAACGGATCGAAAGAAAAAGCGGAAGAAGTGGTCGCGGAGATTGCCGGGATGGGCCGGAAGGCTGTAGCGGTTCAGTGCAGCGTGGCGGATTTTGAGGCCTGCGGACAGATGATCACGGATATGCTGGCGGCTTTCGGGCATATTGATATTCTGGTAAACAATGCCGGAATCACGAAGGACAATCTGATGATCAAGATGACGGAAGAGGATTTCGATGCGGTCATTGACACGAATCTGAAAGGGACTTTTAACACGATCAAGCATATGTACAGGCCGATGATCAAACAGAGGGCGGGACGGATCATCAACCTGTCCTCCGTGACGGGTGTGCTGGGCAATGCGGGACAGGCCAATTACGCGGCTTCCAAGGCGGGCGTGATCGGTCTGACAAAGTCCATGGCAAGAGAGCTGGCCAGCAGGAATATTACGGTCAATGCGGTGGCGCCGGGTTTTATTGATACAGACATGACGCAGGCGATGACGGATGCGGCAAAGGAAGCGACACTGGCACAGATTCCGTTAAAACGTGTGGGCACGCCCAGGGATATTGCGGAGACGGTGGCGTTTCTGGCAAGCGACAGGGCGGCCTATATTACCGGGCAGGTCATTTCCGTGGACGGCGGCATGGCGATGTAAGGCAATTACGAGGATCATGCGGAAGGCAGGATAGAGGGTGTGATCGCCGCAGCAGTGGTTCGGAAGAAACGGGCGCTGCATCTTTGGCGGTCAGATCAGGAACGGCCGTGTAAGGATATGCCGGAAAACTTGAAAATATGGTATGCATGTGTATGGCGATACAGGCACAGGGCGAAAAGGAAACAGAATCAGGAAAGAAAACGGAGGCAGATATGAGCAGAAGAGTAGTAGTAACGGGTATGGGTGCGATCACGCCGATCGGACTGAGTGGCGACGAGTTCTGGGCCGGCATTCGGGAAGGTAAAATCGGTTTTGACAGGATCACCAGATTTGATACGGCGGATTATAAATGCAAACTGGCGGCGGAAGTCAAGGGCTTTGCAGGAAAGGACTATATGGATTTCAAAGCGGCTAAGCGGATGGAGCTTTTCTCTCAGTACGCGGTGGCGGCGACAAAGGAAGCCATGGAGGATGCGGGACTTGATATGGAGAAGGAGGATCCCTGGCGTGTGGGTGTGTCTGTGGGATCCGGGACGGGTTCCCTGCAGGCGATAGAGCGTTCCCACAGCAGAATGTTGGAAAAAGGGCCGGGCAGGATCGAGCCGCTTTTTGTGCCGCTGACGATCTCCAATATGGCGGCCGGCAACGTGTCGATCCAGTTTGGGCTAAGAGGCAAGAGCATTAATGTGGTGACGGCCTGCGCTACGGGCACAAATTCCATCGGTGAAGCGTTCCGTGCCATTCAGTACGGGGACGCCGAAGTGATGATCGCGGGCGGCACGGAGGGCAGCATCTGTCCTATCGGTGTGGGCGGTTTTTCGGCGTTGACGGCGTTGTCGACCAGTGAGGATCCGCAGCGGTGTTCGATTCCTTTTGACAAGGAGCGGGGCGGCTTCGTGATGGGAGAAGGGGCGGCTGTGGTAGTATTGGAAGAGCTGGAGCACGCCAAAGCGAGAGGCGCAAAAATCTATGCGGAGGTGGCCGGTTATGGCTGCTCTTCCGATGCTTATCATATCACTTCGCCGGCGGAAGACGGCGCCGGGGCGGCCAAAGCCATGGAGTACGCGGTGGCGGATGCGGGTCTTGCAAAGGAAGATATCACGTATATCAATGCGCACGGGACGGGCACGCATCACAATGACCTGTTTGAGACGAGAGCGATCAAGTTACTGTTCGGCGATCATGCAAAGAATATCAAGATCAATTCCACCAAATCCATGGTGGGCCATCTGCTGGGTGCGGCGGGCGCCATCGAGTTTGTGACGTGTGTGAAAGAGATCGAAGAAGGATATATTCACAGAACAGTAGGTTACGAGGTGCCGGACGAGGAGCTGGATCTGAACTACTGTAAGGAGGCATATACGGAGGACGTGGAGTATGCACTGTCCAATTCGCTGGGGTTTGGCGGACACAATGCCAGCCTTCTGGTGAAGAAATATCACGGATAGATTGGGAATACTCGAAATACGGATATTTTCCGCAGGATGTAGAAGATTGGTGACAGCAGAGTGAAAAGCTGGATAAGGCATGGCGAAAATCATGCCGAAGGAGGAGATAAGATGTCACTTATGACGGCGAAGGAAATTATGAAAATCATTCCCCACAGGCAGCCTTTTATGCTGATCGACACGATCGAGGAGCTGGAGGAAGGCAAAAGGGTTGTGGCGAAAAAGTGTGTATCCTATAATGAGCCCTTTTTTGCGGGACATTTTCCGCAGGAGCCGGTGATGCCGGGTGTGCTCATCGTGGAGGCGCTGGCCCAGACGGGAGCGGTGGCGATCTTGAGCCAGTCGGAGTATAAAGGGAAAACGGCATATTTCGCGGCGATCAATAACGCGAAATTTAAGGGAAAAGTGGTGCCGGGCGATGTGCTGACGCTGGAGACGGAGATCATTAAGATCAAGGGGCCCATCGGTGTGGGCGCGGCGAAAGCGTATGTAGACGGGAAACTGGTGACACAGGCGGAACTGACCTTTGCGATCGGGGAAGCTTAAATTGTGACGCTTCGGAATGAGGAAAGGATGTTAGAAGGGCAAAGCGGATGGGAATTGTAAAACCTCTTGTAATAGGAGATCTGGTGGCGAAGGTTCCTTTGATTCAGGGCGGCATGGGCGTGGGCGTGAGTTTGTCCTCTCTGGCCGGCGCAGTGGCGGCGGAGGGCGGGATCGGCGTGATCTCGACGGCGCAGATCGGGTACAGGGAGCCGGATTTTGATACGGATCCCATCTGCGCCAATCTGCGTGCCATAGGGACAGAGATCCGGAAAGCGCGTGAGATCGCAAAGGGCGGTATTCTGGGCGTCAATATTATGGTGGCCACGAGAAAATACGAGGAATATGTGAAAGCGGCTGTGGAAGCGGGCATCGATCTGATTATTTCCGGTGCGGGACTGCCCATGGAGCTGCCGAAGCTGGTGGGAACTGCGAAGACAAAACTGGCTCCTATCGTGTCCAGCGTAAAGTCAGCACAGGTGATCCTGCGCTACTGGTGGAAAAAGTATACGAGGCTGCCGGATGCGGTGATCATCGAAGGACCGCTGGCCGGCGGGCATCTCGGCTTTCACAGGGAACAGCTTGACGATATCGAAGCGCTTCATTATGATGAAGAAGTACGGCAGATCATTCAGAAAGTGGAAGAGACCGCGGCGGAGCATGACGCGAAGATTCCGGTAATCATGGCCGGCGGTGTCTATAACCGTGAGGATATGGAGCGCTATCTGGAAATGGGCGCGGACGGCGTGCAGGTGGCGACGCGGTTCGTGACCACCTATGAATGTGATGCGTCGGATGCATACAAACAGAGTTACATTGATGCGAAGAAAGAAGATATTGTTATCGTACAGAGTCCGGTGGGGATGCCGGGAAGAGCGATTCTGAATCCTTTTATGAAAAGGGCGAAGGAGGGGCGGATTCCGCACGGAAGATGTCATCTCTGCATCAGTACCTGCAAGCCGGAAGAGACGCCTTACTGCATCACGGATGCGCTGGTCAATGCGGTGAAGGGCAAGACCGGAGAAGGACTTTTGTTCTGCGGGGCGAATGCTTACCGGGCTACGAAACTGGAGCATGTGAGGGATATCATGGAGGAGTTTCGGCCTGTTAAATAAATCGATGAGTTGTGAGGGAGAAGATGAGAGCGAGAATTATAGGAACAGGCAGCTGTCTGCCTGCAACTATCGTGACAAATGATGATTTATCAAAGATTATGGATACTTCGGACGAGTGGATCAGCAGCCGCACGGGCATCAGAGAGCGTCATTTGGTGAAGGAAGAGACGACTGCCGGTATGTCCTCCGAAGCGGCAAGGCGCGCCATGGAGGATGCGGGTGTGTCGGCAGAGGAGATCGATCTGATCATTGTAGGCACTTTATCGGCGGATCATGTGACGCCCTCCTGTGCGTGCGAAGTGCAGGCACAGATCGGAGCGGTGAATGCAGTGGCGTTCGATATCAACGCGGCCTGCGCAGGCTTTATGTTTGCCTTAAACATTGCGAATGCCTATCTACAGACGGGTGTTTATAAGACGGCGCTGATCCTGGGGGCGGAGACACTGTCCAGGATCATGGACTGGAACGACAGAAGTACCTGCGTCCTGTTCGGCGATGGCGCCGGGGCGGCAGTCGTGCGCGCGGAAGAGGGAACGGCGGGATTACTTGCCTTTGACCAGGGATCCGACGGGATAAAAGGCGGCGTGCTGGCCTGCAGAGGACGTTCCAATAACAATCCGCTGGTGGAGACGTCGAAGGAATATTCGTATGTGCATATGGACGGGCAGGAGGTCTATAAGTTTGCGGTGACGGCGGTGCCTCATTCTTTGCAGAGGACGATCCGGGCGGCCGGGCTTGCGGTGGAAGAGATCGAGTATTTTGCACTGCATCAGGCGAATATAAGGATTCTGCAGTCGGTGGCAAAGCGGCTTAAGGTGGCGGAGGATAAATTCCCCATCAGTCTGGATCACTGCGGGAATATATCGGCGGCCAGTGTGCCGATCCTGCTGGATGAGATGAACCGGAAGGGACTTTTGAAGCCGGGGATGAAGATTGCGTTGTCCGGATTTGGCGGCGGGCTGACGTGGGCTTCGGCGGTGATCGAGTGGTAAAAGCATTTTTTGCTTTCTATTTTGCCTTTTATGGTAAAGCGGCGGGAAAGCAGAGGCGTGGAGTTTTTGTTTGCGCTGCAGAACAGGGATGATTCTCTCGCGGGAGGCATATTGATCAGCAGTGCCGCATACATTATTTTAATAAAAAATGGAGAAACAGCATGTATAGGCCATATTATGAAGGGTATTCTTTCATTGCACGACGGCAGGTACATGCTCTTTTTAATTTATGCTGAATTATATCTGGGCTTTTATGATCTTGATCGGAGTGGTGTATGGGGCGATAGCCGGGAAGATGGCGGAAGTGACCAATGCCGCTCTGGATTCCGCCGGAGACGCAGTATCATTGTGTATTACGATGATCGGTGTGATGGCTTTGTGGGTGGGACTCATGGAGATCGCACAGAAGTCAGGCCTGATCGCGAAACTGACCCGCGGGATACAGCCTTTTATCAGATTTCTGTTTCCGCGGATTCCCGAGGGACATCCGGCCAGGGAGTATATCGCGACGAATCTGATCGCAAATGTGCTGGGGCTGGGGTGGGCCTGCACGCCAGCGGGGTTAAAGGCGATGGAGGAGCTGGCGAAGCTGGAGGCGGAGAGGGGGACGCCGGGGTATTTGGCGGGAGACGGCAAAAACGGTGGAAAAACGCCAGATACTTTGGCGTCCATGGAACAGGTGGGACGAAAGAAGGAGCGGATTGCCAGTAATGAGATGTGTACGTTTTTGATTTTGAATATCTCTTCGCTGCAGCTTATTCCCGTTAATATGATTGCTTACAGGCAGCAGTACGGGAGCGTGAACCCGGCGGGGATTATCGGGCCGGCGATTGTGGCGACGTTTGTGAGTACGGCTGTGGCGGTCTTATATTGTAAAATAATGGATAAAAGCAGGTAATGTAAAGTTTATGGTTCTTATCATATTCTTAACAGAGGTAAAGTGTTTGCCAGAAAATACATGGAATAGATGATTTATATATTTCGTGCAAAATGTCAATTGTATTCGCTTCTTATTTTTGGTAGTATTATACAAAACATATTGTGTTTTATTCTAAAAATATAGAAACAAATTTATATACATAATAAAAATGAAAATATTGAGGTGTTTATGTCGAAATTAGAATACAATGAACATTATTTTGGAACTGCAAATCCCCATATATATGGTAACGATGAGTTGCGAGAACCACAAATACAGGGATATTATAAGGTATATGAGCATTTTATTGTAAGAAACAAAAAGAATACACATGCAATCGTTGTACTTCCGACAGGAGTCGGAAAAACTGGTTTAATGGGGTTGCTGCCATTTCATATTTGCGAGGGCAGATCATTAATAATCACGCCTCAGCTTACAATTAAAGATACTGTAGTTGATTCGTTAGATCCAGAGAATCCGGAAAGTTTTTGGTATAAAAGAAAAATATTTGATAGGATTGATGAAACCCCCCACTTTGGTAGAGTTTTCGGGCGGTATGAAAAATGAGATTTTAGATGCAGCAAATATAGTAGTTTTAAATATCCATAAATTACAGGCAAGGCTTACAAAATCGCCTTTGAACTATTTGCCTAAAGATTATTTTGATATGATTATTATTGATGAGGCACACCATTCAACTGCAAATACATGGGTTGAAACTATTAATCATTTCGACAAAGCAAAAATTGTCAAATTGACTGGAACGCCAATTCGAACGGATGGCGTGGAGTTGGCTGGCGAACTGGTGTACAAATATAAATTAAGCCAGGCTATGGCAAAAGGGTATGTTAAATCTCTTAGAAATATAGAATATATACCAGAGCAGTTACTACTGACAATTGATAAAGACGAAACAAAACAATATACTGTGGAACAGTTATTAGAGTTAGGATTACGTGATGAGGATTGGATAAGGCGTTCGGTAGCTTTTTCCAAGGAGTGTTCAGAAAGCGTTGTAAAGGAGAGCATTAAGCTATTAGAGAATAAAAGAAGAGACACATCTAAAGTTCCTCATAAAATTATAGCAGTGGCATGTAGTATTGATCATGCAGAAGAAATAAAACAACTATACATAGAAAATGGGTACAGGGCAGAAGTTATACATAGTAAGCAAATGCCAGAAAAACAAGATGAAACAAAGCAAAATATAGAAAATCATCGTTTAGATGTTATCATCCATGTGGCAATGCTTGGTGAGGGTTATGACCATCCCTACCTTAGTATTGCAGCTATATTTAGACCATTTAGAAGTGAACTTCCATATGAGCAATTTATAGGTAGAGTTTTAAGGGTCATTCCAGAGGAGGAAGTTGAGAAAACAGATGATAATATAGCGGATATTGTATCGCATCATAATTTGCAATTAGCAGACCTTTGGGAAAAGTATAAAGTAGAGCTACAAGAAAGCGAAGTAATTAAACATTTACAAGAAGAAAATTTTTTGGATGATAGCGGTAATCCGTCCGAAGGAAATTCTTCAGGAACAAGTGCAGATATAATACCGCTTGGGCTTGCAAAAGAACAAGGAACGGGTACTTTAACGACAGATACATATCTAAACACTGAACTAATAAAAAAACAAAAAGAGGAAGAGAAGAAGCAAAAAGAAAGTATTGATAAATTGCAGGAATTGCTTCACATTGACTACGAACAGGCACTGGCGATCTATAACCAAACAAGGACTAAAGATACTGCATTATTTAAACGTCCGGATTTGTATTTTGCTAACAGGAAGAAAAGTCTTGATGATCAGATAAGGGAGATATTAGTTCCGCAATTAATTACTAGGTTTCATATAAATCAGTCAGAAAAGAATTTAGCAAATTGTCGCTTGTTTCATGGAAAATATGCTTGGATAAAAACTAAAGCATCTGATAATGGAGCGATGTTGGCTATGTATTTTAACACATATTTACGGAATACAGTTGGAAAGAAACGCGAAGAATGGAAAGTGACAGACTTTGATATAGCTTTTGAAAAGCTGATGATTGCAGAAGAATTTGTTGAAAAGGTATTGAGTGAGTATTTACATTTAGATAATGACGATTGATGATTTAGGAGGAACAGTTATGGATGCTTACATTAAGAAAATTTATGATATGTTATATTCCCCAATTATATCACCCTATAATTTATTGGAAAATGCAAAGCTTGATAATTACAGTTATGTGAAATATTATAAAAATAA
>VSOD01000162.1 GCA_009774655.1 Lachnospiraceae bacterium | reverse complement strand
TCATGGAGCTGTATCAGCGTGACAGTATGGGGTGCGGGCGGAGGCGCGACAGGCAGGCAGCACCTGACAAAGCGGCAGGGAAAAGCAGGATGCGTCATCTGTTGATGGTGGCTGCGGTGCCGCTTCTTACGGGCGGCAGCTGGATGATGTTCTGCCTGTTGATGCGGCGGATCACGAAGACCACCGCCACTGCCGTGAAATATATGACGACAGATGAGTACGGCATTTCCGGTTATGCCGGAGAATTTGCCGCAGCGTTTTTGCGTGCGTTTGTGGGATTTCCGCTGCACAAGGACAAGACGCCGGCGTTGGATCTGACGCCGCTTGGACTTTATCTGTGTATCTGCCTGTTTGTGGTGCTCTTTTACAGAGTGCGGCTTTTGCCGGAGAAGACGGGGCGGGCGGTTCTTGTGTTTTGCATGGTCAGCGGAGCGGTCTTCTACGGGATTATTTTTCTGGCGCATATCACGATCTTCGCCACCGAGACACAATATCTGGAGCCGTCGGGGATGATCTCCTCCATTGAACGCTACGGCGCGCCGTTTACCATCGGGACGCTGCTTTTTCTGGCGGGCATCTGGTTAAGCCATGGGGAGCGCTTTTTTGAAAAAGAAAAAATACCGGCTTTTTTGAGGCGTTACGGCGTCTGTCTCAGTTTTATTTTGTTCGTGGCATTGACAGCGGGCTATCGGGTTGGGTATCATGGTCTCATTGGCTACCGGCAGGATGTGGAACAGCAGCTGGCGGAGCGGACGGCCATGATCGGAGCGGACGAGCAGCAGTTTCTGGAGGTTCTGCAGTCCTGGCGGCAGGCAGGGGAAACTGGCGGCAGTGCGCGGGTCTGCTATATCAGAAGGGGCGATACGCCGCGCTGGGTCAACAACAGTTATTTGGGTTATGAGGCTTCGCCGGTTTCCATGGTATACCGCAGCGTCAATCTGGATGATGTGCCCACGGACTGGATGGTGCAGGAGATCAGGGCTTCCCACGCAGAGTATCTCTACGCGGAGGAGACGGAGGCCGATGCGGGTGCGGTTTTTGACGGGCTCACGGAGCCTGGACCGTTTGCCTGCGGGGTGCTGTACCGGATCGTGGAGACGGAGGCCGGCATGAGACTGGTGCGGGCGGAAGAATAAAAGCAAAGCGACTAATAAAGAAAGGGGCGTTCCATGCCTTCTTATTATGAAATACCGGTGATCATACCGTCTTATGAACCGGATGAAAAATTGATAACACTGCTTACAGCCCTGCAGGAAGCGGGCATTCGCCATGTAATTGTGGTGGATGACGGCAGCGGGACACAGTATGCGTCCTTTTTTGAGCGGGCAGCGGCTTTTGAAAACTGTGAGGTGCTGCGGCATGCGGTGAATCTCGGCAAAGGCCGGGCGCTCAAGACAGCCTTCAATCACTGCCTGCTTGCGTCTGGCGGTATATCCGGCGGCGCGGACAGCGTTTGCCGCGGCATTCCGGGCTGCGTGACGGCGGATTCGGACGGGCAGCACACACCGGCAGACATTCTGGCCTGTATGCGCAGTCTGTGGGATAATCCGGAGAGCCTGATTCTGGGCTGCCGCGATTTCGACGGGCCGGCGGTGCCTGCAAGGTCCTCTTTTGGCAACAAGTGCACCAGACAGGTGTTCCGTTATCTGCTGGGTCTCTCGGTGTCGGACACCCAGACGGGGCTGCGTGCCATTCCGGCCTTTTTCATGGAAAAGCTGCTGGAGGTTAAGGGGGAGCGCTTCGAGTACGAGACCAATATGCTGATCGAGGCGAAAAACCTGAATATCCGGATTCTGGAAGTGCCGGTGAAGACCATCTATATAGAAGAAAATAAAACCAGCCATTTTAACCCGATCAAGGATTCGCTGCGGATCTATCTGGTGTTCGGGAAGTTTCTTTTTTCTTCCCTGTCTTCCAGTGTGGTGGATCTGGTGCTTTTTCACCTGTTCTGTACGCTGCTGCATACGCCGGAAGACGGCCTGTGGGGACTGCCTTATATCATCGTCTCGACGGTATTTGCGCGGGTGATCTCTGCCGTGTACAATTTCCTGATCAACTATAAGGTGGTATTTCAGAGCAGGGAGAGGATGGCAGTCACGGCCGCGAAGTACTGCCTGCTGGCGGTATGCCAGATGATGTGCAGCGCTTTGCTGGTCAATGCTCTGTATGGTCTGTTTGGCGGTGTGGAAGTGGCCGTCAAGATGCCGGTGGATGTGTTCTTGTTTTTCGTGAGTTTCCTTTTTCAGAGAGAGTTTGTATACCGCAGGAGATGAGGCGGTGCGCGTTCTCCTGCGCAGCGATATGGTAATGATGTGAAGGATGCCCTGCAGGCTGACATAACCTGCGGGGTTTTTTCATATACGTATAGTAAACGGCATAACAAATTTCTGTTCCCGGCTCTTGCAGAAGCCATATAAGGCAGCTCCTGCAAGGCCGAAAACGAAATTTATAATGTCGTTAACTATAACCGTAGCGGGAACAGCGAAAGGGAAATCCGGGAACATATATGAGAAAGCATGAGAGCAGTCAAAAAAGTGCAGGCAGGTGGATCGTCAGGCTGGAACTGATCCTGCTGCTGGCGTTTGTGTGTGCGGCGGCCAGCCGGGAGCTGCGGGGCAGATCGGTCCGGCAGCAGCGAAACGAGGCGGCGGACAGCGGTCTGTCAGCAGAAAGCGGGGAGGCCATAGAGGTGTCCGCCACGGGTAACTATATCAAGTGGGTGGAATTTCACGCCACCTGTGAGGCGCTGGCGGCTGCCTATGATCTGGATGTGGCTACCTGCAAAGAGAAGATTCATGTAAACTGGATCGAGCTGCTGGCTTATGCGGGGGCGAAGCACGGCGGAAAATTTGACAGGAACAGTGTGCGGGAGATTGAGACGGTGGCCGAAAAGCTGCGGGACGGGGAGACCACCATGGACCAGCTGACAAAGGATATGGAGTATTATGAATACTATCTGGAAGCCTACTCGGCAGTGCTCTCCGGCATGGTGGGGGAATTTTCCCTTGAGGAAGACGGAAAGTGGAAGCGGTATTATGGGCTGAAAGCCTTTTCCCCTGTTGCAAAAGGATTTGACTACAGCCATTATGATGATTTCGGATCATCCAGAAGTTACGGCTATTCCAGACCCCACCTGGGACATGACATGATGGGCCAGATTGGAACACCTATTGTCGCGATCGAGTCCGGCGTTGTGGAAGCGCTGGGCTGGAACCAGTACGGCGGCTGGCGTATCGGTATCCGCAGTTTCGACGGGAAGCGATATTATTATTATGCCCATCTGCGGCAGAATTACCCCTATGCGGAGGGACTTGCGGAAGGGGACGTGGTCACTGCCGGGGATGTGATCGGCTATATGGGGCACACCGGCTACAGCGTGAAGGAGAACGTCAACAATATTGAGACGGTGCATCTGCACTGGGGACTGCAGCTGATTTTCGACGAGTCCCAGAAAGAGGGGAATAACGAGATCTGGATCGACTGCTACGAGCTGACGAAGTTCCTCTACCGCAGCCGCAGCGAAGTCGCAAAGGTGGAGGACAGCAAAGAGTGGCGCCGCGTGCAGGAGATGCAGGATCCGGCGGTAGAAAAAAGGCGTAAGAAGGAGGTGGCCGGTTTTCTTTTCCGGTTGCCAGAATACGGTGCGGACGATATAATAAAAGCAGGGGATTTCTCAGGAAACGGGAGGACTTAACGGAAAGGAAATAAGATGCAAAAGCAGACGCATGATTACGATAATGTGTTCAAGACTATGAAAAGTAAACACAAAAGACTATTTGTGGCGGTGATCAACGATATTTTCGGGAAATGTTATCCGATGGATGTAAGGGTGGATGTGCTGCCGTCGGAAGGATATCTGACTGAGAGTGAGACAGCGGATGGAAGGAAGGAGATCGAGGAACAGATTTCAGATTTCCTGATCAGGATCGGAAGTGAAGTTTACCTTCTGGAATGCCAGAGTTATGATGATGGTTCCATGGCGATCCGGATCGCGGAATATGCCTTTATTGTCGCGAGACAGTTTGCCGTATGGGATATCGGTCATGCGACCATTCCCATGCCGCGGTTTTCGGTGATCTATGTCAAGAGAACAAACAGGACACCGGCGGCGACAACGATCACATTTACGTTTCCGGACGGGCAGAGTGTAGAGTATCGATCCGACAATGTGATCCTGGAGGAGTTTACAAAGGAAGACATTGTTGAGAGGCGGCTGTTTCCCTATATCCCGTTTTATATCGCAAGGTATGAAAAGGAAATCGTATCGGAGGGCAAGGTGGATCAGGCAGTGGAGGATCTGGCATATTTCAGGGATCAGTTGGTGCGCCTGAACAGGACCGGTGAGTTGACCGATACAGAGCTGATAGATCTGATGGGATTTGTGAACACTATCATTACCCACATGACGAATGGAAACAAGAATGAAGAAAGGCTGGTGAATGTTATGGGCGGAACGATAATAGAGACAGAATCCGAGAAATGGATGCGTCAGGGTATGGAACGGGGTGTGCAGCAGGGACAGGCCAAAATGCTGATAGAGCTCGGACAGGAAGACGGACTTGATGACACAACGATCCTGCAGAGAATACAGGAGAGGATCGGTTTGTCGCTGGAGGAGGCGATGGCTTATATGAAGCAGTATGGAAAACGGCTTGTGTAGGTTCGCGGTATCATGCAGAAGCCGTATTCAGACCGTATAGGATGGTTTGGTATTTTGGGCTCATTATATGCTGCAGTTTATACTTGACCAGTTGTGATGATGACAGAAATGATGAAAGGGCTGTGAAACAGCAGCGGATGCATCCGGCCGGCGTCTGACGGTAGAAAACCATTGCAAAAAGGATACCCCTATGATACAATAATTGAAGCAGACAATGATAAAAAAATAACAATCGTTGTCGATCTTGTAATGTAAAGTTTTTTCTAACAAAATACCAAAATGGAGGAGAAGAAGATGGCAAAAAAAGTTGTTTTGGCGGGTGCCTGCCGTACAGCTATCGGCACTATGGGTGGGGGCTTAAGCACGACACCGGTAGCAGAGCTTGGCGCAATCGTAATCAAAGAAGCATTGAACAGGGCAGGAGTAGCACCTGATCAGGTCGATCACGTATATATGGGTTGTGTAATCCAGGCGGGACAGGGTCAGAACGTTGCACGTCAGGCTTCCATTAAGGCAGGACTTCCGAATGAGGTTCCGGCAGTTACCATCAACGTTGTATGCGGATCCGGTCTGAACTGTGTCAACATGGCGGCACAGATGATCCAGGCAGGCGATGCCGACATCGTGGTTGCAGGCGGTATGGAGAACATGTCCATGGCACCTTACGCAGTTCCTCAGGGACGTTACGGTTACAGAATGAACAACGGTACACTGGTAGATACCATGGTGAATGATGCACTGTGGGATGCTTTCAATAACTATCATATGATCAAGACGGCTGACAATATCTGTGAGGAGTGGGGCCTGACACGCGAAGAGCTGGACGAGTTCGCGCTTAAGAGCCAGCAGAAGGCAGAAGCAGCACAGAAGAACGGCGCTTTTGACAAAGAGATCGTACCTGTTATGGTCAAGAAGAAGAAAGAAATGGTAGAGTTCAAGGTAGACGAGGGACCGAGAGCAGGTTCCACCATCGAGGGACTCCAGAAATTGCGTGCGATCAATCCGGGCGGATTCGTTACGGCAGGTAACGCTTCCGGCATCAACGACGGTGCGGCAGCTATCGTTGTGATGAGCGAAGAGAAGGCGAAGGAGCTGGGCGTTAAGCCGATGGCAACTTTTGTCGGCGGCGCTCTGGCAGGCTGCAGACCGGAAGTTATGGGTATCGGTCCTGTTCCGGCTACCCGGAAGGTAATGGCCAGGACCGGTTACAAGATCGAAGACTTCGATATCATCGAGGCGAACGAGGCATTTGCTGCACAGTCCGTAGCAGTAGGCAAGGAGCTGGGCATTGATGTTGACAGACAGCTGAACCCCAACGGCGGCGCGATCGCGCTTGGACACCCGGTAGGAGCTTCCGGATGCCGTATCCTGGTAACACTTCTGCATGAGATGGAAGCGAAAGATGCGAAGAAGGGTCTTGCGACGCTGTGTATCGGCGGCGGCATGGGATGCGCTACGATCGTTGAGAGAGACTAAAGTTCTGATCATGGGATCTGTGGTCGCGCGTTGCTGACCACAGTTCCGTTACATGCGCCTTTTCATGATAAGGAAGGCAGAAGCAGCGCAGAAATGAGGAAAATATGGAATTCGTATTATATGAAGTAAAAGGACAGGTGGGTATCATCACCATCAACCGTGAGAAGGCGCTGAACGCCCTGAATTCTGCGGTACTGGAAGAGCTGGACAAGACACTGGACGGTGTGGATCTTGATGCGGTTCGCTGTCTGATCCTGACAGGCGCCGGCCAGAAATCTTTCGTGGCAGGGGCGGATATCGGTGAGATGAGCACCCTGACCAAGGCAGAAGGTGAGGCCTTCGGTAAGAAGGGCAACGATGTGTTCCGTAAGCTGGAGACTTTCCCGATCCCTGTGATCGCGGCAGTGAACGGTTTTGCACTGGGCGGCGGCTGTGAGATCTCCATGAGCTGTGATATCAGGATCTGCTCTGATAACGCGGTATTCGGACAGCCTGAAGTGGGCCTTGGCATCACACCCGGCTTCGGCGGCACACAGAGACTGGCAAGGATCGTAGGTCCCGGTATGGCGAAGCAGATGATCTATACGGCAAGAAACATCAAGGCCGACGAGGCGCTCAGGATCGGTCTGGTGAACGCAGTATATCCGCAGGAAGAGCTGATGGCTGCAGCGGAGAAGATGGCAGCAGGCATCGCGAAGAATGCACCGATCGCAGTCCGCAACTGTAAGAAAGCGATCAACGACGGTCTCGAAGTGGGCATGGACGAGGCGATCGTGATCGAGGAGAAGCTGTTCGGTGACTGCTTCGAGACGGAAGACCAAAAGTACGGCATGGCATTTTTCTTGGATAAGAACAAGGAGAAGGTGAAGGAGCCGTTCAAGAATTGCTAAGCAAAGGCTCAGGTCACAAGATACAAACGCTGAGCTGTAAACATAACACAAATCAAGGAGGATATGCACGATGAAAGTAGGTATTATCGGTGCGGGAACCATGGGTTCCGGTATTGCACAGGCATTCGCTATGACAGACGGCTATGAAGTTTGTCTCTGCGATATTAAGGAAGAGTACGCTGAGGGCGGCAAGGCCAAGATCCAGAAGAACATGAATTTCCTGGTGAGCAAAGAGAAGATCACACAGGAGAAGGCTGACGAGGTCATGGGCAAGATCACCACAGGTCTGAACGGCATCTGCACGGACTGTGACCTGATCGTTGAAGTTGCGCTGGAGAAGATGGAGATCAAGCAGGCAATCTTCAAAGAGCTGATGGGCATCGTGAAGAAGGAATGCATGTTCGCATCCAATACTTCCTCCCTTTCCATCACCAGGATCGGAGAAGGTCTGGACAGACCGATGATCGGTATGCACTTCTTCAATCCTGCTGACAGAATGAAGCTGGTAGAAGTGATCAGAGGCGAGAATACGCCGCAGGAGATGGTAGACAAGATCACGGCCATCGCTACGGAGATCGGCAAGACACCGGTACAGGTTAAGGAAGCACCCGGCTTCGTTGTAAACAGAATCCTGATCCCGATGATCAACGAGGCAATCGGTGTTCTGGATGCCGGCACAGCATCTGCAGAGGATATCGACGTGGCTATGCAGCTTGGTGCATCCCATCCTATGGGACCGCTGCACCTGGGCGATCTGATCGGTCTGGATATCTGCCTTGCGATCATGGAAGTACTGTACAATGAGACCAAGGATGAGAAGTATGCGCCGCAGCCGCTTCTGAAGAAGATGGTAGAGGAGAAGAAGCTGGGCAGAAAGACCGGTATCGGATTCTTCGACTATTCGAAGAAATAATATAGCAGGACTATAGAGAGAACTACCGCTGTAACGTTCTTGAGATCCGGCAGGACCTCGAGGACGTTATAGTGGGTTCTTATGAAACAGGTAAGAAATGCAATTAAAATAACATGGAGGAATAAAAGATCATGGATTTTACTTTAAGCAAAGAACATGAAATGGCGAGATCTCTTTTCAAAGAGTTCGCTGAAAAAGAAGTAAAACCTCTTGCACAGGAGGTAGACGAGACAGAAGCTTTCCCGAGAGAGACTGTTGAGAAGATGGCGAAGTTGGGATTCCTCGGAATTCCGGTTCCGAAGGAGTACGGCGGACAGGGCTGCGATCCTCTGACTTACGCTATGTGTGTCGAGGAACTGTCTAAGGTATGCGGTACCACAGGCGTTATCGTATCCGCACACACTTCTCTTTGCTGCGACCCTATTATGACATACGGTACGGAAGAGCAGAAGCAGAAATACCTGATCCCCCTTGCAAAAGGTGAGAAGTTAGGCGCATTCGGCCTGACAGAGCCCGGTGCAGGTACGGATGCTCAGGGACAGCAGACCAAGGCAGTGCTGGACGGCGACGAGTGGGTACTGAACGGTTCCAAGTGCTTTATCACCAACGGTAAGGAAGCTGACGTATATGTTATCTTTGCGATCACAGGCACGGTTGAGAAGCGCGGCAGACTGACCAAGGAGATCTCCGCCTTTATCGTGGAGAAGGGAACACCCGGCTTTACCTTCGGTACGAAGGAGAAGAAGATGGGTATCCGCGGATCTTCTACATACGAGCTGATCTTCACAGACTGCCGTATCC
>VSOD01000161.1 GCA_009774655.1 Lachnospiraceae bacterium | reverse complement strand
GAACAGTATGTTCTAAGTGTATCTACTATGTCTCGCTTTATTAATAAAAATCTTGTAGATATTGATACAAATGACATCCGTAAATTTATTTTGTATTATGAACAATCTGTATCAAAAGTTACTGCCAATAATTGTCGGCGCAACCTGAATGTATTCTTTCAGTTTATGGAAGATGAAGGTTATATTATTAAAAATCCAGTAAAAAGGATACCAAAGATTAAGGAAGAAAAACGGTTTAAGAGATTTTACACTGATCTTGAAATTGAATCTATGAGAGATGCTTGTGAAAATAAACGTGAGTTGGCATTGATAGATTTATTGATTTCTACAGGTCTCAGAGTAAGTGAGGTAAGTAATATCTTATTATCAGAAATAAATTGGGATGAGAAAACAATAATTGTACATGGAAAAGGGGATAAAGATAGAATTGTTCCCTTTTCTGTCAGATGTAAAAAGCATTTACAAGAATATTTAATGGAGCGCGGAATATCAGTAAGCGATTATCTTTTTTGTGCTATGAATAAACCATATAATAAATTGAGTCCAGGCTCAATCAACAAGATTGTACGAAAAATTGGCGCAAGGGTCGGACTTCAAAAAATCACAGTACACTGCTTTAGAAGATATATGGCAAGCGATTTAAATAAGAAAGATGTTAATCCAGTAATTATTCAGGGTATCTTGGGACACACTTCTTTTGAAACTACTCAAAAACACTATTTATCAGATTCTTATGATAAGATATCATATATACACAATGTATATGCTGGATAAACTATTACATAATTTATAGGGATTATTGCTTTTTAGTGATAGTCCCTATTTTTTACGATTTTGGATACTAAATAATAAATTAATGCTCAAGTTGCCTGATGATGTGCAACTGATTGTGGAAGGGAGCGGTGTAGATGTTAAGTACTACGCCCAGTTGGGTGCCGATGCAGCATCAAAAAAACGATTGGGAGCTGAATTAGTCACAAGAACATTCAGCGCAAATGCAGGGCAGACAATAACATTCGACACGGACAATGGAGTCATGATTGCACATCTTGTATGTCTGACAAACGGAGCATACCAGTCAGGTTATAATAAAGTAAACGGAGCAATGCCTGGATATGGTGGTAGCGTTATAAGAGTGTCAGGAAAAACATTGATGATTGACATTAAAGGGATATCCGGGCAGTTCCGTATTTCATACTGTTAATAATAATTTATTACTATGCGAGAAGTATAAGCTGTCCAGTTGAATATCCTGTATGAGCACTATTGTTATTACTGAAAGATAATGTAATGCTACCGTTTTCGTTAAATTCACATTCGTAAATTGCAGTAATGTTTGAACATGCCCCGGATATTGTACGGTTATGTTTTGATACTATCTTTTTGATCCCGCTGCCAGACGGTTGATTTTGTGCCAGCTCGCTGGCCCATCCAGTCGATACGCATAAGATTAGACCGCGCTTTACACCCATTGGCACTGTTATACTAATTGATGTGCCATTTGCTGATGTGGGCGTTCTCCCTGCTGCAGATGCTTTAACATTATAATTGCTAAAAGGGTAAAATGTATCAGCACCCCGCGCAGCTTCGGTATTGTAGCCACGAATTCCGTCATGAGTATCTAAAAAGAATGCAGTGCCATCGGGGAAGGTTAATTTATTATTTAGTTGCATTATTTTAGGGCAGTTGAGTTATATATTACTCTTCTGCCCTATTTTTTACGCAGTTTCTTCATATTGTCCGGATGCATATTGCTGTAATACCTCTGTGGCTTCATATACGCTCATTCCAGACGTTTTAAGAAAGTCATTGAGAATTTTTACTTCCTGCTGTTGCTTTTCATTTAAAAGCTCTTCCAGCTCTTTTCTTTCATGTTCCAATCTTGTTTTGATACTATCAATAAGTTCCTGTTTCTGTTTAATCTTTTCATCAATAGATTTTCTTTGTCCTCTTGCCATGACGCTCCTCCAAATTTGCAATTTATTAGAGTATACGGACAAGATTTACATTTTATACATTTATTTCACGATATTGTATGATTGCCATACAATATTTCAAAAACTGATATTGAGACTCGAACTCAAAAATGACACCAACTGTCTATCAGTATAAATATGCTATAAAAAATATCATACGTGCAAGATACTCCTTTCTAAATCACTTTTATCCAAACATACGTTTGATTACCTTTTTGATTACCTTTTGAATTAACATCCCCGAAACCCGCATAAAATCAGGCTTTTTTATGTCTCGTATGGGTTCAAGTCCCATCGCCGGCATTAAAAATGGCTGAAAACTTCGCGTAATCGAAGATTTCAGCCATTTCCTTTTTAATTTCTAACTTCCAGTTTCTCAAAAAGATCAAAGCAGTCAAACGTTGCAAAATAATCCTTCGGCGTCTCCGCACGCCTGATCAGCTCCACACTGCCGTCCTCCTTTAAAAGAAGCTCCGCCGACTTTAACTTACCATTGTAATTATATCCCATGGCAAACCCGTGTGCTCCCGCGTCATGGATCACGAGATAATCCCCCCGCTCGATCTCCGGCAGCATCCTGTCGATCGCGAACTTATCGTTGTTCTCACACAACGATCCCACCACGTCATATCTGTGATCACAGACCGCATCCTCCTTGCCCAGCACCGTGATATGATGATAAGCGCCGTACATCGCCGGCCGCATCAAATTCACCGCACAGGCATCCACGCCGATATATTCCTTATGGATATGCTTCTCATGGACCGCCTTCGTGACCAGCACACCGTAAGGACCCGTCATAAAACGTCCCATCTCCGTATAAATTGCCACATCGCCCATCCCTGCCGGAACAAGCACCTCCTCATAAACACGGCGGACGCCTTCCCCGATCGCACGGATATCATTGCCCTCCTGCTCCGGTGCATAAGGAATCCCCACGCCGCCGGACAGATTGATGAATTCCAGCACAACACCGGTCTGCTCCCTGATCTGCACCGCCAGCTCAAAAAGCTGCTTCGCCAGCTGCGGATAATACTCATTGGTCACCGTATTGCTGGCCAGAAATGCATGCAGTCCGAAATGCTTTACGCCCTTTTCCTTCAAAAGTCTGTAACCTGCAAGCAGCTGCTCATAAGTGAAGCCGTATTTGGAATCCCCCGGATTGTCCATGATCCCGTTACTCATCTGGAAAACCCCGCCCGGATTGTACCGGCAGCTCATCGTCTCCGGCAGCCTGCCGAGTATCTTTTCCACAAATTCAATGTGCGTGAAGTCATCTAAGTTGATGATGCCTCCTATCCTGTCGCAGTAGGCGAATTCCTCAGCCGGCGTCTCATTGGAAGAGAACATGATATCATGCCCCTCTATCCCGATCGCTTTGCTGAGCATCAATTCCGTCAGCGAAGAACAGTCACAGCCAACGCCATACTCATGCATGATCCGGATCAAAAAAGGATTCGGACACGCCTTCACCGCAAAAAACTCCTTAAACCCCTTGTTCCACGCAAAAGCCTCCTGCACCGCCCTGGCATTCTCCCGGATTCCCTTTTCATCATACAAATAAAAAGGGGTGGGATAATTCCCGGCGATCTCCTCCACCTGCTGTTTTGTCACAAACGGTACTTTACTCATCTTTATCTGTATTCCTTTCTTCTATCGTTCTTTCCTGGCGTGTTCTGCGCTGCTCTTAACTGTTTTTGTTTGAGTTTTATGCAAATGCACGCCTGCTTTTACTTCAACTACATTATTTATTATGGCCCGCTGATTTTCTGTTACCAACAGCTGCCCCGCATATATTATAGCAAATTTCCGCGGATTGACAACCAATATTTGATAAATATACAATTCAGGCGATTCCACCCGTTCATTATACATACACTTTTTATCAAAGATCACTCATAAATCACTGAATACATTCTTAAGCTACAGACCGTATGAAAATAACCGTATATTGCCATTTCTGCGTTATATGCTATACTATTATCAAAATCAAACTAAAGGACTGTGACAGCATGACAGATGTAACCCATGACCAGACATTTGACTGGCGCTGTCGCTCCCGGGGATAAAATAATGCAGCACTAAAATCTTTTTTATTACACATACACTGGATCAGAATCATTGTCAAAAAGATAAAGCTTTACATAAATTTAACTGGTCTTTTGATAATTATCAATCCAGAAATATCAGTATACCACTCAAATCGTACAAAACAATAGATGAATCCTCATTTACAGGCTGCCGCCAAAATCTCTAAGAATTTTCACGTGATTTAGTCGCATATAATGACCATACCCTGTATAATGTATTCAAATGGATATCGCAAAAGCAAAGCACTGATTATAAATCGTTCTGAAAAGGAGTAAAATCATGACACCAGCATTACAACCTAAATTGGAAACCATAACTCTGGAGCAATATGAGGCTCTACCAGAAAACAGAAGGGTGGAGATCTTTGATGGTGTTATCTATGATATGGCCAGTCCGTCACAGATACACCAATCGCTATCCATGGAATTATCAAATACCCTCTATAATTACGTTAAAAACAAGAAGGGCTCCTGCCAGGTATTCAGCGCACCGTTTGATGTAATGCTGTCCGACAATCCCCTTACAATTGTTCAACCTGACATTATGGTCATCTGCGACAAAAACAAGCTGGATGGGAAGCGTTGCAATGGCGCTCCTGACTTTATCATTGAAATCGTTTCTCCCGCCAATCCGTCAGATGATTATATCCGCAAGCTCTACTACTACAAAAATGCCGGGGTGCGTGAGTACTGGATTGCGGATCCACGCCGGAAAACCGTTACCGTTAATTACTTTGAAGAAAACAATCTAAACGTCCAGTACTCTTTTGACTCCACGATCAAGGTCAATATCTATGATAATCTATACATCAACTTCTCTGATATTGCCGAACTGCTATAGTTAACGACATTAGAAATTTCGTTTTCGGCTTTGCAGGAGCTACCGTATATGGCTCCTGCAAGAGCCGGAAACAGAAGTAAGCGGGATTTCACCTCGAACTTCTCACAGAATCGTACGTGAAGGTCTCTCTTCATGCAGCTCTTATCATTTAACAATACGAATACATCTCATCCCAATGAGAAAACAGTTTCTGCTCATAGACCTCCGCACCGCATAAGGGGCAGCTGCCTGTTCAACAGGCATAAATCAATCCCGAAAATGCCGATTTTATCAGCATTTCCGGGATTTATCCATCGCTCAAACCCAATCTATATATTCTCAATCTGCCAGTCGATCGGTTCTGCGCCATTCGCTTTCAGAAACTCGTTGCACTGACTGAAATGCCGGCAGCCAAAGAAACCGCGGTATGCCGACAACGGACTCGGATGCGGCGCTTTCAAGATCAGATGCTTCGGATTCGTCAGCATCGGAATCTTACTCTGTGCCGGCCGCCCCCAGAGCAGATAGACAACGGGCCTGTTCTGTGCATTGACAGCCTCAATCACGGCATCCGTAAACTGTTCCCATCCCTTACCCTGATGGGAATTGGCCTGATGGGCACGCACGGTCAGTACCGTATTCAGCAGAAGCACCCCCTGATCCGCCCACTTCTTCAAATACCCGTTGTTGGGAATGTAGCAGCCCAGATCATCCTGCAGTTCCTTATAAATATTCTGCAGAGAAGGCGGGATCTCCTTCTGATCCTGCGGAACAGAAAAACTCATGCCGTGGGCCTGATGCTCATTGTGATACGGATCCTGCCCCAGCAAAAGCACCTTCACCTCACTCAAGGGCGTAAAATGAAACGCACTGAAAATTTCTTCCGACGGGGGATAAATGACTCTCCTGCTGTACTCGTCCTTAACAAAAGTATACAACTGCCTGTAATATTCCTTGTGAAACTCCGGATTAAGCGCTTTCGCCCAGTCATTGTTCAACATTGCCATCCCCATATCCTCCCCATTGCACCACTGCTATATTCTGACCGGGATGCCCTTTTTACTGAGAAAAAGTTTCAAATCCCGGATCTCCATCTCTTTAAAATGAAACAGCGAAGCCGCCAGCGCCGCATCCGCACCGCCCACAGTAAACGCCTCGCGGAAATGCTCCATCGTCCCTGCACCGCCGGAAGCAATGACCGGAATCGACACCTGTCCGGCGATTGCACGGGTCAGCTCCAGATCATATCCGGCCTTTGTACCGTCTCCGTCCATACTGGTCAGCAGGATTTCACCGGCTCCCAGCCTGTCCGCCTCTATCGCCCATTCCACGGCATCAATGCCCATATCAATCCGGCCGCCGTTACGGTAGATATTCCAGCCGCTGCCGTCGGCACGCTTCTTCGCGTCAATCGCCACCACCACACACTGGCTGCCGAATTTATCCGCCGCATCGGAGATCAGCCTTGGATTCATAATCGCTGCCGAATTGACCGACACCTTATCTGCCCCCTCCCGCAGGATCGCCTTAAAATCCTCCACCGTGCGGATTCCGCCGCCCACCGTAAAGGGAATAAAAACCCGTTCCGCCACTCTGCGGACCATCTCCACAGCCGTCGCGCGCGCATCGGAAGAAGCGGTGATATCCAGAAATACCAGCTCATCCGCTCCCGACTTGTCATAGGCCGCTCCGACCTCTGCCGGGTCTCCCGCGTCCTTAAAATTTACAAAATTTACCCCTTTAACAACCCGTCCGTTCTTTACGTCCAGGCAGGGAATGATTCTTTTCGTATGCATTCCTCTTCACCAGCCAAAATTTCTCTTGCTTCTTATCTTCCTACGCTTCTGATCTCCAGAAAATTCCGGAGAATATGCAGCCCAACCCCGGAACTTTTTTCCGGATGGAACTGGCACGCAAATACATTGCCCTTCTCCACAGAAGCATGAATACACGCGCCATATTCCGTCGTCGCTGTAACAATTTCCTCTTCTTCTGCCTGCAGATAATAGGAATGCACAAAGTACACATAAGATTCCTCCGGAATTCCCGCAAAAAGTCTTCCCTCATTTGGATACCGCAAAGAATTCCAGCCGATATGCGGTATTTTCAATCCGGGTACTTCCGGCAGCCTGACGATTCTGCCCGGCAAAATTCCAAGCCCCTTTACGCCTTCGCTCTCCTCACTGCTCTCAAACAACAGCTGCAGTCCGAGACAGATTCCCAGAAAAGGTATCCCCTCACCGACAGATTCCTCGATCACTTCCGTCAATCCGTAACTGTGAAGCTTCTCCATCGCATCGCCGAAAGCCCCCACCCCCGGAAGTATAATATGGTCTGCGGAGAGAATCGCTCCCCGCGCCCGTGTCACGTTAACGTCTTCTCCCAACAACGAGACTGCTTTCTCTACGCTCCTGATATTGCCGGCGTCATAGTCGATAATTGCTACCATCTGTATTATCCGCTCCTGTCATCTGGCCTTCCCTGCTTTCTGTGAAATGCCATCGCCTTTTGTCATCGTCTTTTCTCTGCTGCTGCGTCCTGCCATCCGGGATCACAGATCATCTGCCGGCATTACATCCTGAATCTCTGCCGAAGTCTCCTCAGGCGCTTCCGTCGTATCTGTATCATTCGGCACATCTGCATTCTCCGTCGTATCCATTTGATCAACTGCTTCCGCGCCATCCGATGCTTCTGTATTTTTCAGTCTGTCGATGATCTCTTCTTCCTCTGGCAGCACATCCTCTTTCACCTTAGGCTGCTCTTCCTCCTCCGGTGTCCCGATTCCATTGCCGTTCAAAATAGAGTACAGTTTCCCGGAATATGTCAGTTCATCTTCCGATGCGATAACATCCAGTGCGGCTTCCTCCGACACACCGTAATTACCCGACAGTTCGGCCAGAATCTTTGCATAGATACCGTCAACCTCTCCTGACACGCCGCACAGCTGTGCCTCCGCGCTGAACAGGTGGTAGAATTCCACACCTTCAAACAAAGCGTTCAACGCCTCAGCAGGCATGTTCATCTTGCTGTAATTCTCATAAGAATTCCACTTTCTCTTTACCTGCAGGATAACACTGCTCTTCTGCATCAATGCCGTCTCTTCCTCGTTCAGTTCCTTACCGTAGAGCAGTTCATATACTTCCTCATACTGGCTGCTGTTGTACATCTCACGCGCCTGCTGTTTCTGCATATAATCAGGAATAAACTTGTTCACCACAATGATCGCCACTGCGATCGAACCGCAGAAAATCACGACGAAAACAATCTTCGTCCTGGAGATCCGCTTATCCGGTTCCTCAGGCTCCACATTCTTGACCTTCTTCTCTTTCTTCGGCTTCTTGGGCTTCGGAGCTTTCTTCGGCTTCTTATCCTCTTTTGCCTTTTTCTTCGGCTCTTTTTTCTTCTTCGCTTTCTTCCCGGCGTTCTTTTTATCTTCCGCGTTGAGTTCTTTTAACAGATCCTGATTCTCGTCGGATAAACTGCCAAGCTCCCCGGCGCTGCCATCCGCCAAAGCAGCATCAATATCTTCGTCATCCTCCAGAAGCGCACCCATAAGTCTGCTGAAAAATCCCTGCTTTTCAGGCTTCTCTGCCCCGTTCTCCCTGCCGGCTTTCTTCTTTTTCTTTTCATTTTTCTTTTTTTCTTTCTTCTCCCCCTTTCCTTCTTGGTTCCGGTGATATGGAAGTTTTAATGGAACGGAGGAAACAGGACGGAAGAGTGACTGTAAAAGTGGTAACACCAGTAACTGGTTTTGATCAGGTGTGGGAGAAGGTACTGGGAAAATTTGTAGCAGATACTAAGATTGGAAATCTCCACATGGAGATCAATGATAATAATGCAACACCGTTTATCGTCCATATGCGGTTAAAGCAGGCGTTATTTG
>VSOD01000160.1 GCA_009774655.1 Lachnospiraceae bacterium | reverse complement strand
CTGCATCCGTATCTGGGGCGGCGGCTATTTTCTGGACGATTTCTTCTATGATGTATGCGACGAGCGCGGCCTTTTGGTCTGGCACGATTTCATGTTCGCCTGCGCATCCTACGAGCTGACGCCGGCCTTCGAGACAAACGTGTCCGTGGAGATCCGCCAGAACATCCGCAGGCTCCGCTCCCATCCCTGCATCGGCCTCTGGTGCGGCAACAACGAGATGGAAGCGCAGTATGAAGAGAATGCATGGCCCAAGTCGAAGAAACAATATTTCGACTATATCCGGCTGTACGAATATATCATCCCCAGGATCGTGGAAGAAGAAGATCCCATGACCTTTTACTGGCCTTCCTCTCCCAGCTCCGGCGGCAATTACGAGAACAGCAACGCCGAGAACGTGGGCGACGTCCACTACTGGGGCGTCTGGCACGGCGGCGAACCCTTTACCGCCTACAGGAAGCATCACTATCGTTTCCTGTCCGAGTTCGGCTTCCAGTCTTTTCCGGCCCTGCAGACGGTCCGCCGTTTCACGGAAAAAGAAGACCGCAACATTTATTCCCGCGTGATGGAGATGCACCAGAGAAATACTGCGGCCAACGGCAAGATCAGCAACTATCTGTCCCAGACCTACCTGTATCCGAAGAACTTCGACGAACTGCTCTACTGTTCCCAGCTTCTGCAGGCGGATGCCATCCGTTACGGCGTCGAGCATTTCCGGCGGTTCCGCGGCACCTGCATGGGCGCTGTTGTCTGGCAGTTAAATGACATCTGGCCGGTAGCTTCCTGGGCCAGCGTAGATTATTACGGCAACTGGAAGGCCCTGCAATATGCCGAGAAACGCATGTTTGCACCGATCCTTCTCTCCTGTGCGGAACACGGCGAGATCGACCAGAAGCCTTACGTCAACACCCTGCCCATGCCCGTGGAACTCAGCGCCGATCTGCATGTGGCCAACGAGACCGCCGAACCGGTAACGGGCACCGTAAAGTGGGCGCTCCGCCTGCCCGATTCCTCCGTGGTACAGGAAGGCCTGTTTACAGTGACAGCTCCTGCCTTTGGCGGCGCATGGCTTCCTCACCTGGATTTCACCGGACAGGATCCGCTCAGGGTACATTTAGAGTATGCGCTTTACATAGAAGATACTCTCGTCTCTTCCGGCAGCACCCTGTTCTGCGCACCGAAGCATTATGCATTTCTCGATCCGCAGCTGCAGGTCAGCGTAGAGAATGATGTGGTAACTGTGACGGCCGCAAATTATGCGAAGTCCGTCAGCGTGGAGACCGAGAACGGCGTCCTCCGGCTGGATGACAATTTCGTCGATATGGAGGCCGGCAGCAGAACCTTCCGCATCCTGCCCAGCCGCGATTTCACCGACGACGGCACCCTGGTTTCCGGCGCTTACCGCGTAAGAAGCATCTATGAGAGTGCGGAACGATAAGGGTTTTGTGCAAAGCGATAAGGCTTTTGGTGCGAAACGATAAGGCTTTCGGCGTGCAGTGCAGTTATTTTCCGGCTCTGCGCGCCTGCCTGGGTGTGACGCCTTTTATTTTCTTATAACAGCGTATGAAATAGCTGCAGTCGCAGTAGCCTACCTCCTGCGCGATGAAGGCCACATCATGGCTGGAAAAGAGAAGCATGTTCTCGGCCACATTGATGCGGGTCGCATTGATATATTCCCGGCATGTCATGCCGTACCGCCTGCGGAAATGCAGCGAAAAGGTGGAATGCGACATGCCGCACATGGAGGCCAGCTTTTCAGCGGTCAGCTCCTCGAAATAATGCCTGTCGATATATTCCGCTATAAAGTCAAAACGCAGCTCATAAGAGGGGTGAATATCGGGAGCTGCCAGAAGATAACCGTCTTTCTGCCAGCTCCTGAATATCTTTCCCAGGATCCTGCAAAGATCAGCCCGCAGGATCGTCGCATAGGCATAGTCCTTCTCCGCATATTCCTGCATGATCTCCTCAAACAACGGCCGCAGATTCATTTGCGCGCTCTGCTCCGGCAAAAAACAGCAGGGACACGTGGATGTGCTGATGTTTCTCAGCGATGCATGCAGATCCACCTCTTCTTTTCTGGAACGAAGCAGGACTTCCGGATCAAACTTTATCACATGATACCGTACCCGCTCCCGCCTGTCAGCGTAGCCGATGGCATGCACACATCTGGGCGGAAACAGAACCACCGAACCGGGCGGGCAGGTCTGAACGACGCGGTCAATGGTGATTCTCACATTCCCCTCCAGCAGGTAGAGAAGCTCCACATAATAATGCCAGTGCGCCGGAATAGGCAGTCCGGTCGCATCGCTGTCAAAGCAGAATGCCTCATAAGGCGAGATGATGGGATCAATGTATTCATACAGATTGTTCATGGCGCTCCTCCTGCTGCTCCCTGATCCGGGATCCGGTTCGCTCTGTTTTTGCCGCTCTGGATGCAGAAATTTGCTATGTCTTTTACTATAATTATAACAGACCCGGACAGAAAGGCCGAGCCAAAACATCCGAAAAAACGCCAGAAAGCTCTAAAAAGTTTTGGCTCCGATTCTGTACATCGCAATTACAATCATGTATAATGATTGTTAGTCAAAGACCCCGCGGCAGTCGCCAAATATCCATGCAGGCATGACTGCTTGACTCGTTGCTTCGCGGGAATAAAGATGGCAGTTCCTTCTGCCAAAACATGATCGAAAAGGAGTTCCCGCCATGAAAAAAAAGACCCCAAAGCAGATCGCCGCACTGATCTGTGTCGTTCTGCTTGTTTCCCTGTACCTGATCACCTTCCTTGTGGCATGTCTGGGCGGAGCCGATTCCGGCCGTCTCTTTGCCGCCTGCCTGATCGCCACCATCGGACTGCCTGTTATCCTCTGGCTCTTTATCTGGTTCTACGGTCTGATGAAAGAACGGCAGGCGGAAGCCCTCTCCAGCCTGCCGGATGATGAAGACTGATGTTATGTTAACCCTCTGCGGCGGTAGGCAGTCACGAAAAGCGACGCCGCTATCGCAATATTCACCGCGATAACGATCACATTCTTCGCCTCTGCCGGCGTTCCGGCGCTTAAGCTGTTCATCAAAAGCTGAATGTGCTGCGAATAGGCGAAATCCGCCACTTTCGCGATCGTCTCGTTGAACATGGCCAACATCGGCAGAAAAGCGAAGACCATCATCACCGGCGTCACCACCGCAGTGGCCGCGATCTGGTTTCTGCTCCACACGCCGACTGCCGCTCCAAGCAGCATGGATGCAAGGATGCCTGCTGCCATGATCAGGCAGAAAGAAAGCAGCTTTTTCCCTGTATACCCTCCCAGAAAGCCGAAGACCACCCCGCCCGCCATGCAGGCGCTGAACACAAATCCGCCCACGCCGCACAGATATTCTATCGGCCTCACATTGGCAAAGAGCAGCATACGCAGCGTATTCTTCTCCTTCTCCTCCGAAATGATGGATGCCGATACCGTGAGCGGGGCCATCCCTATATGCATCACCGTGAACATGCCGACGAAAAAATGATCCGGCATATTTTCCACGCGGATGCTGTTTTCCATAATGGCTGCCATAATCGGAAACATCACGAACTGGATCCACAACGCCATATTCTTTCCGGTGTCTTTCAACTGCTTTTTGTAGATGATCGCTGTATTTTTCATGCCTGATTCCTGTCCTTTCTTTCTCCCTGTCCAATGGTGTTTCACTTATTCCTCTATTCCGAAGCGTTTTACGCTGAGACCGCAGGCAGAATTTATTCAATCTTCTTCCCGCAGGCTGCACCCCGTCAGCTCCAGAAACACAGATTCCAGATCGGGTTCCGTGGAGTGGATCGTCTCGATCTGTCCTTTTTGCAGATAACCGCAGACTTCCTCTGCTGAGGCCGCCGTATTGGGCAGTTCCAGACTGCTGCCGCCGTACAGCCGGATTTTCAGCTTATTGCGGTGATTGTACCTCCTGTTGATCTCCTGCGGCGCTCCGTACTCTACGATCTGTCCCTCATGGAGGAGCGCGACATGTTTACATAACTTCTCTGCCTCCGTCATATTATGGGTCGTCAGAAAGATCGTCGCCCCGTCCCTCTGCAGCTGCAGGATCAGCTCGTGTATCTGCCTCGTTGTCGCAGGATCCAGTCCGGCCGTTGGTTCGTCAAGAAAAAGAAACGCCGGTTCGTGCAGCACCGCCCTCGCCAGTGCCAGCCGGCCCTTCATCCCCTTGGATAATTTCTGCACCGGGCATTTTCTGTCCTGATACAGTCCCACCTGTTCCAGCACCTCCCTGATCCGTTCCTCCCGCACTCCATAGAACCCGGCACACAGTTTCAGATTGTCATAACAGGATAATCGCTCATAAAAACCGAGATCGTCCATCATCATACCGATCCGCCGATACGCCTCCTGCTTCACCAGCGCCATATCGTTTCCGTCCAGACTGGCACTGCCCGCCGACGGGGTAAGCTGTCCTGTCATAATCCGTATCAACGTCGTCTTACCGGCCCCGGAAGGCCCCAGCAGCCCCAGAATCTCCCCTTTTTCTACGGAAAACGAGATCCCTGCCAAAACCTTCTTCTCCCCAAAATAGTGTGTTATCTCTTTTATACTGATCGCAGTCTCACATGTCATAAGCTTTCCTTCCTTTCGTCCTCCTGATATCTGTCACAGGCTTTCCTTCCTTTCGTCCCCTTGATACGACGCAGCGCCTCCTCCATCTTCCGGTTCTCCGCCTTTTCCTTCAAATGCATGACCGTAAGGCTGCCCGCAAAACACAGACCAAAGGTCAGGAAAAAGGCCGCCCACGACTCCCACATATCCACCGGGAACCAGCCAAACAGTACCGTAAAAATCACGATCACCACAACCACCGCAGATAACATACACACCGTCCGCACCGTAATGGACATCTGCCTGATGATACGATCGGTAAAAAAGAGCACACGCAGGCCCGTGATACAGACCGCAACGACCAGAAACTGCAGCATGGTAGCCACGGACAGGCCTTCTTTGCCCAGGGAATAGATCGTGGAGACCTCCCGCGCCTCCTCTCCCACAAGCAGACACAGTACATTCATCACCGCCACGCTGAACCCAAACGTGATCATAACCTGCCCCAGATAATCAAAGATTGTTTTCTGTTCTTCCATCTTTTCCTCCATTCCGAAACGTCACAAACTCAAACTTAAATTCCGAGTCTTTTTTTCAATGCTTCCGCATACTGCCGCGACACCATAAGTACTTCCCCGTTCTCCATGGTGACGCGGATCCGTCTGTTGATATCCCGTTTCAGCGACTTGATGGCGTGCAGCTGGATCAGGCACGACCGTCCTGCCCGAAAGAAGCCGTATTCTTCCAACTGCTCTTCCAGTTCATACAATCGCAGATCCGACTCGTACACCCCTTTTTCCGTATAGACAAAAGTTTTTCTGTCCACGGCCTCGATGTAAAGAATCGTCGCCACGTCCAACAGAAAAGTCTCTCCCTCTGCTGACACGGCAAACTTCTTCTCCATGATCCGCAGCATGGCGATGATCCGTTCCAGCTCCGGCGTCAGTCTGCTGCAGGATATGCTGATGCAGTTTTCCTCGATGCCGCTGTCCACTTTAATCTCTATTTTCATACACCTGTTCCTCTCTGCGCCAACTGTTCGGATCCGCTCTCCTCCCTGTTGTCCATGTACTATCTAAAGATATCACACCGGCAGGCGGTCCACAACGGCTCACAACATATCCTGCCCCATTTCATACCTGAATGGTCACAATTTACGTCCTGACCGGCCGCAGATTCCAATGCTCCCGGCCCATTGTACAGTCTTCTGTCTGAAAAAAAGCAGCAGGATATCGAATAGGAGGAAATAATTCTTCCTACTCTATTTATTCTGTGTTATAATTTGCTACAGATTTTTCTTTTCCTTATTTTTTCCCTTATGAAAGTTCGTAACCGGTTTTTAATCAATCTAAGTTTTTTGGGGGGAAAGAATTTTATGTTTAACGAGATATGCATATATGAAGCAAAATCAACTAGGTTAGATGAAATAGAATCATTAATGAAAGAAGTAGCTGAATTTTATTTGAAGCAAGACGGTGTCATTGATGTACACTACATAAAACGTACTCACAGGCAAAAAGATTTTAATGCAGTTAAAGCAGGAGAATTACCGATCCGTCTTACCAAAAATACAGGCAAGGTGACATATGTTTTATATTGGGTGCTGGAAAATGAAGAAGCTCATGCAAGAGTATCTAAACTTGGTGTAGAGAAATTTTATAAACGCTGGAATCGTTGCTTAACCACAATGCCTAAAATAATTCTGGGCGAGAATGCCATCTAATTTACATACCATTTTGTAAGTAACGCTTTTAAAATGGGAAATCGCGAAAATATCTAACGAAATAAAGCCGCCCCAATAATGTGACGGCTTTAGGAATGTCCGTTCCCCATAATATTTTCTCCATGTAACTCCTGTCTTTATTTACCTTTTGTTGCCTGCTTCAGGACATTTTGTCCCAAAGGGCGGTTGTCCGGCTGTATCACAATTCACTCAATTATAAGTTTCACATATCCATCAATTTCTTTATTATATACGTGCTTTCCAATAATTGAGCGTAACTGTTTTATATCTTCCAAGTTGGGACTTGCAAATTCAAGATAACAATTCTGTGATTGGGCCAAATTGAGATTTTCATAAAAATCAGATATATGACAATAAAATTTGTCAAGTAAATCCTCCAATGGATACTGCGAAATTTCACTTGCATCTTTGCCTTCATCTAATTCTGCTTCTTGCATAAACGTCAATGAAGTTACATATAAGGTTTCTTCGTCTACTTCACTTTTGTAAATGCCATCTTCAACTAAAGAGTAACCGACATTCATGTATTTTGTTGCATTGTAATTCTGAATTTTTTTCATATCATACACTCCTTGTAAAAATATTAAAAAAGACGCTCCTCTCCACTTGCCTGCTTTGGGATGGCAGAAGTTATCATGTTTATCAAGCCCTCTCACTGAAATTTTTGAAAAAATATTGCAACGCAATTATAACAGAAAATTCCCCGCCATGCAAGGATGGGGAAAAGGTCTGATTTTAGCGAATTTATAGGAAGCGCACAAACGGCCAGTCAAAAATGTATGCGTCTGCTCATAGATTACATAATCGGCTCCCCGCAAGCGTCCTTTCTCGTCGTGCTCCCGTGAACGGACGATATACCCGGCGCGTTCCAGCTCCTTTATGGCTTCCCGGACAAAGCACTTCATGAATCCGACTTTATCCTGTATACATACGGATAATAGTTCTGCAGCTCGACTACATCTTTTACATGCCCTGCATATGTTGTCAGCCAGTTTTCATACTCTGGGTTATTCCAGACCGTGCCGTCTTCAAAAACGACCTGCTTTAGGCAGAACAGTGCATATGCAGCCTGACCTGTCCCGTCGTCTCCGGCTTCCGAAAGCGCCTCCGCGCGCTCCCCGTCATAGAGTGACCATCCGCCCTGATATTCCTCCGTCTGTCCTGCCAAAATATTCTCCTTCGACCGGACGACATGCGCAAAACTGCTCTCTGCGCTGCTGTCAAAAAAATTCCAATACAGCTTTAGCGGCGCTCCCTTCTCGTCATAGGCCAGCATACAATACTCCGTTTCTTTTATGCTCCTGTCTGTATTATTTGTAAGAATATCGTGAATATACGGAGCCCCGTCCTCATAACGGAGAATGCCCGCACTTTCATGGATAATTGACAGAGCGTCCTTCTCATCCTCTTCTGCGGCCATAACTTCTGCATCCGTCTGCGGCACAATGGCGGCCGATTCCTGATCCGGGCGGCCGTCCGATGAAGCGGCCGCGGAAGTGGCAAACAGACTGACGGTAACCAGTACGGTAAGATAGGCGGACAACACAGTACCAGGGGTTATTCTTTTTGTGTGCATGATCGCTGTAATCCTTTCTTCGATGACATTTTTACTGAAACTGCTGTAGAGTGATGGCAGCCCGCTTTTCCTTGCTTCCATACTGATCAGAACAAGCGAATAGGCAGATCTTGCCTTTTCCCCAAACCGTCTTACAACGCTTTCGTCACATGCCAGCTCAAGATCCCGGTTGAAAAAAACATACATCAGCCAAACAAAGGGATTGAACCAGTGGATGCACAGGACAAGCACCACCGCCAGCTTTGTCAGCGTATCAAAACGGCAGATATGCATATATTCATGCATGAAAATATATTGCAGGGAATCTGTATTCTCCCAGTCCGTTTTTGTCGGCATTAAGATAACCGGGCGGAAAACACCATAAGTCAAAGGAGTGGAAATCCTGTCCGACTGCCTTATCGTGACCCGGCGTCGCAACGGATGATCCCGCAGCCATCTCTCTGCACAGGCATGTCTGACCGGCAATGCAGTCCGAAATTCCCTCCGGCAGCGCAGATAAGATATGGCGAAGAATAAAGCCAGCAGTATCGCTCCGACACACCAGACAACAGACCAAATCGAAACAGGCACGCTGACTGCCGGCAGCTGTTCCCTGCCCTGCACTGCGCTCTGTACTGTGCCTTGTACTACGTCCTGTACTGTGTTTTTTCCTATGCTCTGTACCGTGCTTTCTACTATGCTCCGTACCGTGCCTTGTACTGTTTCCTGTACTGTACCCTGATCTGCGATGGCCAGAGCAGGTGCAGCAGCGCGAAGACCGTTATATGCTCCGGCTTCCGGAAATACAGAAGCAACCGCACTGCGGCCGATAAACGTATATATGCTGAACACGGACGGAATGGAGAACGGCAGCAGCAATCTTAAAAGAACCATCCCCCACAAAACAGGAAACGTTCTCCTGGGGAGATGTCT
>VSOD01000016.1 GCA_009774655.1 Lachnospiraceae bacterium | reverse complement strand
CTTGAACGGAGCAGGGGCCGACGCGGCGGAATGGGAGCGGACATGAAAGTTGTATTACAGAACTTGACGAAAAAATTTCCCGGCAGAGGAAAGAAGAACGCCGGGGAGGTGACGGCAGTAAGCGGTCTTACCTTCGAGATCCCGGACGGGGAGCTGGTGGGGCTTTTGGGGCCTTCCGGCTGTGGTAAGAGCACTGCGCTCAATCTGATCAGCGGGCTTTTGAAGCCGACTGCCGGGCGGATCTTTTTCGGAGAGGACGATATCACTGACCTGCCGCCGGAGAACAGGGGCGTGGGGCTGGTGTTTCAGAATTATGCGCTGTATCCGCATCTTACGGTGAAGCAGAATATCCTGTTTCCGCTGCAGAACCTGAAAGGAAAAGACAGGCTGTCGAAGGCGGTCATGTTATCGAAGGCAAACGAGGCGGCCAGGCTTGTACAGATAGATGAGCTGATGGACCGCAAGCCGGGGGAGCTTTCCGGTGGGCAGCAGCAGAGGGTGGCTATCGCCCGGGCGCTGGTGAAAATGCCCGGCGTGCTGTTGCTGGACGAGCCTTTATCTAATCTGGATGCCCGTCTGCGCCTCCAGACGAGGGAAGAGATCAGAAGGATTCAGAGAGAGACCGGTATTACCACCGTTTTCGTGACCCATGATCAGGAAGAGGCCATGAGCATCTCCGACAGGATCGTGGTGATGAAAGAAGGGGTTGTACAGCAGATCGGGAAGCCGCAGGCGGTCTATGACGATCCGTCGAATCTGTTTGTGGCCAGGTTCCTTGGTACGCCGCAGATCAATGTGTTTGCCGGGCAGTGCAGAGGCGGCAGGCTGTATCTGGGAGAGGATGCCGTGCTTGGCGTTTCGGGCATTGCCGATCAGGAGGTTTATGTGGGCGTGCGGCCGGAGGGCTTTGTACTCTGCGAGACGGGCAGCCTTAGCTGTGAATTTGGCAGTGTGGAGGTGATGGGGCGCGATATCAGCGTGGTTTCCAGGCATGGAGCATCTTTAAATCCGACGGTTCGTTCGATTATCAGTGCGGAGAACCGGGTGGATGCAAAAGATGGTACAGTCAGATTTTCCTTAAAGCCGCAGAAGGTGTTTCTTTTCCGTAAGGAGACAGAGGAGCGGCTCTACGGTGAGATAACAGAGTGATGCAAAGATATGTTGTTATGGATAACGGAATCGTGGCTGTATCGCATTGAGAGGCAGTGTCATGGTTTTCCGGAAAGGAGTGCGGAAGAGATGAAGAAGAGATGGAGGGACAGCGGCCTTAAGGGCTGGCTGTATCTTTTGCCGGCGATTCTTTTTCTGGGGGTGTTTATGGTATACCCCCTGGTCGATGTTTTCGTCTATTCCTTCGAGGAGGGGTACAATTCTGCATCCCAGACGCATTTCGGGATCGGCGCTTACAATTATGCCTATGTGCTGCATGATCCTTATTTCCTGCAGGCAGTCCGGAATACGTTTCTGCTGGTGATCATCACGGTGCCGCTTTCTACCTTGATCGCGCTGTTGATCTCTGTGGGGCTTAATTCCATCAAACCGCTGCGGAATCTGTTTCAGACGGTCTATTTCCTGCCTTATGTGACGAATACGCTGGCGGTGGGGCTGGTGTTTATGATCCTGTTTAAAAAGACGGCCTACTCGGACGGGCTGATCAATCTGCTGCTTGCATGGTTCGGCGGCAGTTCCGTTGATTTTATCGACGGGCCGTACTGGGCGAAGATGTTTGTTCTGTGCCTGTATACGATCTGGGTGGTGATGCCCTTTAAGATCCTGATTCTGACCAGTGCGCTGGCTTCGGTGAATCCGCAGCTTTATCAGGCGGCCAGAGTGGACGGTACTTCGGCGTTTCGGATCTTTATGCGGATCACGCTGCCGATGATCTCCCCGATGATCTTTTACCTGATCATTACGGGCTTTATCGGGGCATTCAAGGCGTACAGCGACGTGGTGGCGCTGTTTGGGACGGATTTGAATGCCGCCAAGATGAATACGATCGTGGGATACGTCTACGATATGCTTTACGGGGACAGCGGCGGATATCCTTCCTACGCGTCCGCGGCGGCGATCCTGCTGTTTGCGATCGTGCTGACGATCACATGTATCAATCTGCTGGTCAGCAACAGGAATCGAAATCATCTGCAGAGCAGATAAACAGATTGAGAAAGCAGGGCGGATGAGAGTAAGACTGTATCAGAAGACGAGGAGAATCCCGATATGAGTGGTGGCAGAAACTATAGCAATATGAGCAGTGGCAGAGATTATATTAGAATAGAGAAGGCGGCCAAAGCCCGAAGGACCACGGCGAATGCGGTCACATATTTCCTGCTGGCAGTCTGGGCGGTGATCGTGCTGTTTCCTTTTTACTGGATGCTCTTAACTTCCGTCAAGAGTTACAGCGCCTATAACGCGGAGAGCATTCCGAAGTTTTTTACCCTGTCGCCTACGCTGCAGAATTACGCGGATGCGTTTACGGCGGTGCCGCTGGGCCGCTATCTGCTCAATACAACAATCTTTACCGTGGTGACGACGGCATTGATGCTGGCGGTGATCACGCTGGCGGCTTTCGCCTTCGCAAGGCTCGACTTCCGGGGGAAAAATGTGTTGTTCGTGTTTTTCCTTTCCCTGATGATGATTCCCAGTGAGCTGGTGATCATCACCAATTTCGTTACGATCACCAATCTGGAGATGCGCAATACATTTCCGGGGCTGATCCTGCCTTCCGTCACCTCCGTCTTCTATATTTATCTGTTAAAGGAAAATTTCGAGCAGATACCGGACAGCCTTTACTATGCGGCGAAGGTAGACGGGACTTCCGACTTGAAATATCTGTTTAAGGTGATGATTCCGATCTCGAAGCCGACTTTAATTACGATCACCATTCTGAAAGTCATCGAGTGCTGGAATTCTTACGTCTGGCCGCGGCTGATCACCGATGACGAAAATTATTATCTGGTGTCCAACGGTATTCAGGAGATCCGGGAAAACGGATTCGGCCGGGAGAATATTCCGGCTATGATGGCGGCAGTGGTGGTCATTTCCGTGCCGCTGATCGTGCTGTTTTTGATCTTCCGGAAAAAGGTTATGGCCGGGGTATCAAGGGGCGGAACGAAAGGGTAGTCGGTGGGAGTATCAAGGGCGGAACGAAAGGATAGCTGGCGGGAATATCAAGGGGCGGAATCAAAGGATAGCTGGCGGAAGACAGAGGTCAGGAGGCAGAAGTCAGGAGTGTCTGCGCTGCGGATGATGCAGGAGCGGGTTTGAAAAGGAAATGAGTTTGCAAAGGGAATGGATATCGCTATGAAAAGAGGACTTATGAGAAGTCTGTTTGAGGAACGATACAAATATGGAATAAGCGGTCTGCCGGGGGAAGCATACAGACACGGAATGAACAGAGTGTGTGCGGCGGCGCTTATGCTGTGCGGTTCGATTCTGCTCACCGGCTGTCACGGCAGCGAGGGGATGCGCAGCTTTGCCGTGCCGGAAGAGTTCGATCTTTCCAGAGAATATGAAGTCACTTTCTGGGCCAAAAATGACACCAATAAGAACCAGACGGCCATCTATGAGAAAGCGATCGCGGATTTTGAAGATCTTTATCCGAATATCACCGTGAATCTGCGTCTGTATACGGATTACGGCAAGATCTATAATGACGTGATTACCAACATCGCCACGAATACCACGCCTAATGTGTGCATCACCTATCCGGATCATATCGCCACCTATCTGACGGGCGGCAATCTTGTAGTGCCTTTGGACGAACTGTTTACGGATGAGCGGTACGGTTCCGGCGGGAGCGAGGTACGGTTCGATGCGCCGCGGGCGGAGGAGATCATTCCGAAATTTCTGGAGGAGTGTTCCTTTGGCGGTCATTACTATGCCATGCCGTATATGCGGTCCACGGAAGCCTGCTATGTCAATAAGACTTATGTGGAGGCCATGGGCTATACGCTGCCGGAAACACTGACCTGGGATTTTGTGTGGGAGGTATCGGAGGCCGCCATGGCGATGGACGGGGAGGAGAATTATCTGGTAAACGGCCAGAGCGTCATGATCCCTTTTATCTACAAATCCACCGACAATATGATGATCCAGATGCTGCGGCAGAAAGAGGCAGGTTACTCCACGGAGACCGGAGAGATTACGATCTTCAACGACACCACGGAGGAACTGCTGTATACCATAGCAGAACATGCGAAAAACGGAGCCTTTTCCACGTTTAAAATTTCCAGTTATCCGGCCAACTTCTTCAATGCCGGGCAGTGCATCTTCGCGGTGGATTCCACGGCGGGAGCAACCTGGATGGGAACGGACGCTCCCCTGTCCGATATCAGTGAGGACAAGATCGTGGAGTTTGAGACGGTGGTGATGCCGATTCCGCAGTTTGACCCCATGCATCCGAAGATGATCTCGCAGGGGCCTTCGGTCTGTATTTTCAATAAGGAGGATCCGCAGGAAGTACTGGCATCCTGGCTGTTTGCGCAGTATCTGCTCACCAACGAGGTGCAGATCGCCTATGCGGGGACGGAAGGCTATGTGCCGGTTACTTCCAAGGCGCAAGAGTCGGAAGAATACAAGGCGTATCTGGCCGCCTGTGGCGAGGATGAGGCGCACTATGAGGTGAAGATTGAAGCGGCCGGTCTGCTGCTGGATAATATGGAAGACACCTTCGTGACGCCGGTGTTTAACGGTTCGGCATCTCTGCGTGACGCCGCGGGACAGATGATCGAGAATACGGTGAAGTCGGTGCGGAGGAAGCAGACGGTAGACGATGTCTATATGGAAGAGCTCTATGCGGATGTGTCTTCGCTGTACCGTCTGGATCAGATCGAGCGGCGAAGCGGCATGACCTCCGGCAGAAGTGACCTGGGGAAGCTGCCGCGGACAGCGGTGATCCTGCTCGCCGGTCTCGGCGGGGCGTGGGGGATGATCCTGCTGTATGTGGGAGTCGGAATCGTGAGGAAGAAGAGAAAGGGGGTATAAGTGTTATAACTATTTGTTGCGACTGACTGTTTTCGCCACTCACCGCTTATATTTATACGAAAAATGAATATCTTGTTCCCATTAAAGCGCAAAATAAAGGGTAATAAAATGGAGCGCATAGATTGGTTTCCATACGCTCTGACGCTGTGTTGCTTATTCACTTGTGATTGTGGTGATGGTTGCTTAAACAGACTGGAAATTGTATCAACTTTGCAGATATTCAATCAGCTTACTTGCATATTCATCACTATGTTCGTGTAAATATTGCCCATGCCCCATGTGCTCAATCTCTACATCTATGACAGCAGGCAGATATTTTTTTAATAATGTAACACTTTTCCCTGGGTATTGCTCATTTGAACCTCGCCAAAACAGGACAGTTCCCTTGTAACTTTTTATATTTTCAGGGATATTGTAGCAATACACAAATTCACATGCGTTTTTTATAGTAATTGATGTAATGTTCGGATAAAGCATTTCTATAATACTGTTGTTATCTTTGCCCATAACAGCGTCCATCATAAATTTAGGAATTGCTTTTCCGCTTTGAATCCGTTTTATCGCTTTGCAGAAGATATATTCATACGGTTTCGTCAATAATCCCATCTTTGTCAGAAATGCTGCATCTAGATGTGTTTTAGCAACATTAACATTGCCTCTGCCTATAATCTCGACAACCATTGTTGCTCCCATAGAAAAGCCGGATAAACAATACAAATTACCCGATAAATTATCCATAATATAATCTTCTATCTCATCACAGTCTTTCTCAAGGCTGACAAGTTCACCTGTTCTCTCACTGTGACCATCTACTTCCGCCAATATCACATAATAGTCTGACAACCGTTTTAAAATTGGTTCATAGCAAAGCATTGCCGTAGATGCCATTCCATGTATAAATAGTATTGACTTCTTGCTTTTATCTCCAAAGCATAAGAAATTCATAATACCTTTCTCCTCATATACTGATTTGTACCTCTGTCAGAATACCACAATCACGCTCACATTTCTATTGCATTTTCATTAAATTTCTTCTGTGCACTAAAGCAACAAGGAAATGATTGACATATCAGAAATAACGCGTATAATTTATGTCGGAATGAAATTCATATGGCAGAGTAATGTCATGTAGCAGTGAAAATAGAGAAGAAACGGTTACTGTTTACTCTGCGGGGCACCTTAGATAAGGTGAAAAAGGAGGAGAATTATGAAGAAAATGACAGCGTTATTGATGGCATTCGCGCTTGCGTTCGCATGTATGGGCTGCGGCTCGGACAATGCAGGTGCGGCAGAGGAAGCAGCACCGGAGCAGACGGCGGCTGAGGATGCAGCAGCGGAAGAGACTGAGACAGAGGAAGCAGCGCCGGAAGAGACAGAAGCAGAGGATGCAGCAGAGGCGGAGGCTGAGACAGCAGAAACCGAGAGCGAAGAGCCGGCTGAGGCAGAGAGCGCCGGTACAGAGGAGAAATCCGAGGGTGTTATGACTTATGCAGAGTATGCGGCAGCAGAGCTTGACACGGAAGTGGTGGTTGAGACCTATGTGCAGGCGAAGCAGTCCTGGTGGGAGGACAAGGCGACTCTCTATACGCAGGATCAGGACGGCGCATATTTCATCTATGAGATGGCATGTTCCGAAGAAGATTATGAGAAGCTGACACCCGGCACGAAGATCAAGGTGACAGGTTATAAGGCAGAGTGGTCCGGTGAGGTGGAGATCATTGATGCGACATTTGAGATTGTAGAAGGCAATTACGTAGCAGAGGCTATGGATGTTACCCCTTATCTCGGGCAGGATGATCTGGTGGATTACCAGAACCGTTACGTGTCCTTCAAGGGTATGACCGTTGAGGCGGCAGGCCAGGATGACGCAGGCAATGACGTGGCGTTTCTTTATAAATGGGACGGTTCCGGTCAGGAGGGAGACGACCTTTACTTTAACGTATCTCTTGACGGAGCAACCTACACATTTACCGTTGAATCTTATCTGTGTGACAGCTCGACAGACGTCTACAAGGCGGTGAAGGAGCTGCAGATTGGTGATACGATCGATATGGAAGGCTTCCTCTACTGGTATGAAGGCGCTAACCCGCACATCACAGCGGTACAGGCAGCAAACTAAGTTTACTGGAAGCAGTGGAAACGTGCAGGCATTTTGTATACGGATCTGAGATTCTGCAAAGCGGGCGTTTGTACGATACAGGAAATAAAGAAGATGTCATATGCAGTGATTTGGCTGTATATGGCATCTTTTTTGTCGGTGTCTTATGCAAAATTTTAGGTTGATCGAAAAAACGTTTATAAATTTTTGAAAATCATATTGTTTTTGTGAAAATGATGTGCTATAATTTCAGTAACAAAACAAATCTTGATTCTTAAATGCGCACAGTATGCAATGTTATATCCTTGTCCTTCTGCAGTATTCCGTGCGTGGTCGGGCGGTTCTGCCGAAGATTCACATTTGTTTGGCAGGACGGTTATAAATATTCTATTGTGGCTTTCCTGCGTTAAATTTGTAAACAGGGAGGTCTATAGTGGAAGTGAAGAATGTTTTGGAAATCTATGAGAAGAAGAGAGAACGGGTACAGGAATTCAATCTGACCAATGACCTTTTTGCAGGAAAAGTATTTGAAGATGTGGAGGCCAGCCGGGAACTTTGCAGTATTCTGATGCAGAAGCCGGGACTTCGGCTTAAGAGTGTCAGAACACAATATGTGATCAGGAATTTGCAGAGTCATTCTGTACAGTTGGATTTTTTGGCCGAAGAGGACAGCGGCAATATAATCAGTGTAGAATTGCAGATGTACAGTGAGAATGAGCCGTTTAGAAGAACCCGTTATTACACGTCATGTATTGACATGAGCATTCTGGAAAAAGGCAGGGAATATTATGAACTGCCGGATGTGACGGTGCTCTACATTACGAAAAGCGACTTTATTGGCCATAAGAGGGGATCTTATCAGATTCATAGGAAGGCAGGAGGCAAGAGCCAGTCGATTGATGTGGGCAACGGAGTGCATGAGAGATATTTTAATCTGAAGTATTCGACCAAGGATGCTAAGATTGACGAATTGCTGCGCTATTTGCAGGATTCGGATCCATTTTATCAGACAGAATCGTTTCCAAGGATTGTGGAGCGGGTAAACTTTTACAAGATTAAGCGAAAAGGAGTGGAGATTATGTGCGAGATAACGGACAGAATCAGGAGAGAAGGCAAAATAGAAGGTAGAATAGAAGACATTATGCAATTACTGGAAGAGCTGGGGAAGATTCCGGCAAAGATTGCGCAGCGGATCACGCAGGAGACAGATCTTAATGTTTTGGCCGGATGGCTTAAATGTGCAGCGGCGGTATCCAGCATATCAGAGTTTGAGGCGAGGATGGCAGGAATTCCATCAGAAACAGGAAGTGAACCATACTGAGCCAGGTGCCGTGCATGCACGGCACCTGGTGAATTGCCGTGGGGTATTCTGCTTGCAGTGGAAACCCGGAACTACCAGCGTTTCATATTTTTGACAAATTTTTCTATATAGGCCTGTTTTAATTCCTCAGCGGTTATTCCATAGCAAAGCAGCGCATCATTGTAGTACATGAGAACATCGGCCAGTTCCTCGACCAGGTCTTTTCTTAAAGCGGCGTTTGTGGAGGCACTTGCGCCGCCGTGCTTTTTCACGATATCAATGACTTCGCCGATCTCACCGACCATCCATAACAGCTTGTTCTGTCCAGTTTCCGGGCAGATGGGTTCCCATTTGTGTTTATATTTGTCCTGCAGAGTTCTTTGCATTTCCTTCATTTCGTTTATGCCAAAATCGTCCATCTTGTTTTCCTCCGTAAATGCCTTTTTGATTGCCTGATCTCTGAATGGGAATCTCAATCATTGCAGAAAACGGCATGATGAATTATTACTCATGATATATTAGTGTGAACCGGTATCCGGGGCGGTTGTATGTAGTTTATCTTCCAGGACATTGTTAAGTTCGTCTATGCCACTCTGGTACGATGCATTTATCTCCTGATACAGTTCGTTATAAAATGCAACGGCAATATGCTGTCGCTCTTTGGCGATGGCCGTAGCTTTTTCCGTATAAAAGCTGGAATATAAATTTTCCAGTTTATATTTATATTCTTGGAAGAAAGATGGTGTGCTGTCATTTTCGCCTGTTGAAACGATTCCATTTGGCAGCACAGAATATAATGGCTCGGAAACGATGCCTTTATAAAGCAGTGTCCTTGCAATTCCGATCGCTCCTGCGACATCTAATTTATCGGCGTCAAATAAAATTTTTGCCTCTAAACTTTGAGGAGGTTCCTCTTTTCTGTATCTGTGTGTTCTGATGCACTGCTTTACCTGTTCTGCATAGAATGCTTCAAAACCATGGGTTACAAGAAATTGACAGGCTTTTTCGCTTCCCACGATTGCATGACATAAAGCGGGATTTTCAAATTGTTCTTTTCTTCCGATGTCATGTAACAGGCACGCCGCGATCAGGACGTCATAATTCACATCCTTTTCGGTCTTCGCAATCTCCAGTGCATTGTACAATACGCGATATATATGCTCTTTATCATGAGCGGCATCGTCCATTGAGCAAAGCATATATTCTTCCAGCAGACAATAGGTTTCTCTGTTCATGTATTACCTCCCTGCAAAGAGACTTTCTGTTATGGCCGTGGTTTTCTGAGGGGGCATTCGGATACGCTGATCTTATCTTTCAGTACACCCAGTCCGCAGTCCTCCAGATAGTCCTGCAGGATGGGCAGGGATTGGGAGGAGGTGGGACCGATGATGATCTCGCCCACCAGGTCGGACAGGCTGAGGCCCAGCTCGCCGCACATCTTACACAGATCAAGCGGATAATACTTTTTGATTCGCTCCGAGGATACGTGGTACTTTGGCTCCATGGTAAAGCCGCATTTTGCACATGATCCGGCCGAATGGTTGACCATCTGGTCAAGAAAGGGCGATACCACGAGGCGGACTTCCTTTTCGCTTGCAAAAGAGGGATGCTTGAAGGCGGCGGACTGCAGCCAGGCATCGTTCATCAGATTCTGCAGGGAGGGAAAGCAGGCCGAGAAAGTATCCGCATCTTTGACCATTTCATAGAAATCGTCTACAAGTCGGTGTTCCCGCATGTCGGTCTGATAAAATACTTTCTGGAGGGATATGACGCCGCCCACCATTTTCTGCATCAGGTCTTCGTGGAAGGCGATACATACACCCTGTCCGAGATAGCCGTACCGCTCCCACTGCGCGGCGTCATCCCGATATTCGGAGAAACAGGCCGCGTAGGCGGAATAGTGGAATTCTTCTTCCAGTTCTTTTTGAAAGAAGGCTTCGACTTCACGGCATTTATCTTGTGCCCCGCTCTGCGCAAGCCTTTCGGTCACAGCCTTGCATATGCCGTTCATGAAAAGCCGCATCTCGGAAGCATCGTTCATATTCAGGATATTATTGAGCCGCAGTTGCGCACAACGGATGATACCGTCGAAAGCGGCAAAGGTGGTGTAGTGGTAAAGCATGAGGCGCCTCCATGGGATGATGCAAAATACAATAGTATTGTACTCTCTTTTTTATATGGACACAACTTTTAAAACATAATAAAATAAGAACTAATATAGATTGAATTGTAAATACTGCAGCAATATGTGCAGATGGCAGAACCGATGCAGGAACACAGAGTTAGAGAGGGTTAAGAATGGCGGCGAAAGCAGGACTTCCGATGGGGATTGAAGATTTTCAGGAAATGCGGACATCGGGATATTATTATATTGATAAAACGGGGATGATCAGAGATCTTCTGGAAAATATGGGTAAGGTGACACTGTTCACGCGCCCGCGGCGCTTCGGTAAGACTTTAAATATGAGTATGCTGAAATATTTTTTCGAAGTGGGAAGTGAGCGCGAAATATTTGACGGACTGGAAATCTCTGCACATAAGGAACTCTGCGACAGGTATATGGGAAGATTTCCGGTTTTATCCATCAGCCTGAAAGGTGTAAGCGGGACGGATCTTAATGGAGCAAAGGGTATGCTGCGCAGTATTATAGGAAATGAAGCGCTGCGTTTTCAATTCCTGCTGCAGAGCGAGGCGCTGTCAGCAACAGAGCGAAAGCAGTACAGGAAGCTGATCGAGCTGAATGATGCAGGAGAGTTCTCGATGTCGGATGGGCTTTTGAAGGAAAGTCTGTTGATGTTGACGCGTTTTTTGCACAAATATTATGGGCAGAAGGCGATAGTGCTGATCGATGAGTATGATGTGCCGTTGGACAAAGCGTACCAGGGCGGATATTACGACGACATGGTAGAGTTGCTCAGGGCTTTGTTCGGTCAGGTTCTCAAAACAAACGGAAGCCTGTATTTTGCTGTACTTACCGGGTGTCTGAGAATCTCCCGGGAGAGTATTTTTACGGGGCTGAACAATCTGAATGTTTATACGATAAAAAATGTACAGTATAATGCTGGATTCGGCTTTACGGACGCGGAAGTCAGAGAAATGCTTTCTTATTATGAGTTCATGGAAAAATATGAAGAGATAAAAGAATGGTATGATGGTTATCGGTTCTGTGGTTTGGGAATCTACTGTCCATGGGATGTGGTGAGCTACTGCCATGCGCTGAAAATGAATCCATCTGTAGCGCCGCAGAATTATTGGGTCAACACAAGTGGTAATGATATTATCAGAAGATTTATTGAGAAGGCGGACGCAGCCTCCAGAGATGAGATCGAGCGGCTGATCGCCGGAGACAGTATTGAGAAAGAGATACACCACGAATTGACCTACAGAGACCTGGATCTGGAGATGGATCATCTGTGGAGCATGCTTTACACGACCGGTTATTTGACACAATGCGGGGAAGACGATGGTGGTTTGACAAAGCTTTTGATTCCGAACAGGGAAATACAGTGGATTTTTACACGGCAGATTCGTAAATGGTTTCAGGAGGACAGCAGAAAAGACGGGCGGAAGCTGGAAGATTTTTGCAGAGCATTTTTGGAGAAGGATGCAGCAGCTGTTGAGGCGGGATTTACATCCTATTTGAGGAAGACGATCAGCATCCGTGATACCAGTGTCAGGAAGGAAAAGAAGGAGAATTTTTACCAGGGGATTCTGCTGGGGCTTCTGGGGTATATGGGCTGGAAAGTCAGGTCGAATGCCGAGGCGGGGGACGGGTACAGCGATATCATAGTGGAAGTGGAGGACGCGGACATCGGCATTATCATTGAATTGAAATATGCCGAAAACGCCCGGTTTGATGCTGCATGTCAGGAGGCGATGCGGCAGATCGCGGGCAGGCGGTATGAGGATATTCTGATAGATGACGGTATGAAAACAATCTACCGATATGGTATTGCGTGTTACAAAAAACGGTGCAGAGTTATAGTGGAACAGGGCACAACAAATCCGTCCTGTATGCACAGCCAGCTTTTGCCATCTAATCCGGACAGCTCTCCCTTGCCACATAACTGACCGGAAATTTGCGGTTGTCCATATCAAATTCATAGGCAGTCAGCTTCTCATACACGATCTGCAGGCAGGCGGCCGCCATCTGCTCCATGGGCAGCTGGATGACGGAGAGGGAGGGAATGGAGAATTCCTGTTGTTCGATATTGCCGTTGCCGACACTGATGATCTCGATCTGTTCCGGCACCTTAATATGATTGTTGTAAAAAGCCTTCAATGCGCCGCGGGCAATGGCGTCTGACGTGCAGAACAGACAGTCCGGAAAGGGATCAATGCCGCAGAGGCGCATAGCTCCTTCGTAACCGCCGCGCATACTGTCGTTGACCAGAATGGAAACAGGAGGTTCCATGCCGGCCTGATTTGTCTCATATTCGAATACATTAGTACGGATATTCATGCCGTTAAAGGTGGCGGGTGCTTTCAGGAGCGCCGGCCGCTTTTTCTGATGCTTTGCAAATATCCGGGCAGGAAGTGAGCCGATCGTGCGGTCATCCATATTGACCGTGGCGTAACGCCTTGAGTAACGGTTGTACAGTACGGTGGGAATATAAAACTGCGCCTTTTCCAGATATTCCATGTCGATCTCCGAGGCATTACAGATGATCATGCCGTTGCTGCCGAGCAGAGTCCTTGAAGACAGGGCTTCATGCAGGCGGTTGACCTTGTAGGGCTTGATCTGCAGTTCGCAGGCATATTTATGTTCCAGCAGCGCGGACTGTAACCCGTTCAGGAAACGGGACAGGATATTGGCGCGGATATCGGTAGCCCAGAAAAGGGTGATCACAGCACTGGAACGGCTGCCGCCGCGCAGGATCTTCGCCTGGGTGTTGGGTGTGTAGCCCAGCGCCCGTGCCGTCTCAAGCACTTTTTGTTGTGTTTTTTTTGATATTTTTCTTACATCTCCGTTGCCTTTCAGGACGATGGATACCGTGCTGGGAGACAGATTGGCAGCAGCGGCGACGTCTTTGATCGTTACCATGGAATACCTCGTGCGTGTTCGGTCAGTCTTTCACACGTCACTTTCCTTAATTTTTTATAGTAAACTTCCGTCATGCTCAGCCCGCCGTCTGGCAGGCCGCATGGCCATCTACGCTATGAAAGTCGAAGACTTTCATAATATTATTATATGTTAACTCACTGTGCTATACAAGTAGTGCAGTGGGATTCAGAGTTGTATATAATCCATAAAAAAGGTGATCAGGTTTTGTCGATAATTTATGAAAAATAAAATTACAACGTTGTACTATTGACAAAAATTATATGCAGTAATAGAATGGCAATAACAAGTACAACGTTGTACCAAATAAACCGAATAGGAGGAAGCGTATGAGAAAGAAAGTAATAGCGATTTTACTGTCTGTGACAATGACGGCAGCTCTGCTGGCAGGTTGTGGTAATTCTGGATCCACATCAGAATCGGCGCCGGAGCAGACAGAAGATGCAGCGCAGACGGAAGGAACCGACGAGGGAACGGACGAAGCGCCTGCAGAAGGGGATTCTGCAGAAGCTGAGGGAACCGAGACCGCTGAAAGTGAGGTCGGGGGGGGGTGAAATCAAGCCTGGCGGCACCCTGAAAGTGGGCACCGTACAGAGCCCTTCTGTTGTAGGATTTACCCCTGAAATTACCAACAATTCATTTATCCAGTATCTGAGATGTGCCTATGAATCTCTGCTGTACTATGATGAAGCCGGCAACATAGTGGGACAGCTGGCAAGTGAATGGGAAGCAGATGCCGACACGGCGACTCTTACCTTTAAACTTGTAGACGGAGTGAATTTTGCAGACGGCACGCCTTTTAATGCAGAAGCAGTAAAATGGAATATTGAGAAGTATATCGAAACGGGCAGATCAGAGACAAATAATATTGATTCCGTAGAAGTGGTTGACGATTCCACAGTCAATATCAAGCTGAAAGAATGGAATTCTTCTTCCCTTGAGATGATCGGATTCTTTATCTATTATATGTCCCCGACTACATTTGATGAGAAAGGTATCGAATGGATGCGCACGAACTCCTGCGGTACAGGTCCCTTCGTGGTCAACAGTTTTGATCAGGGTGTTTCCATCAAATACACGAAGAACGAAAACTATCATGTAGCGGGACAGCCTTATCTGGACGGCATTGATTATACAATATTCGGTGATTCGACAACTCTTACGAATGCCCTGAAAGCAGGAGAAGTAGACGTCCTTACATACGGTAATGACTGCGATGTCATGAAAGATCTGGAAGGTATCGCAAATATCGTAACTGATAAGAACGGTAATGGTCTCGGTGTGGAATCCGTAGGTATCATCCCCAGCAGTGCGGATGAGAGCGATCCGTTCTATGATGCGAAGGTAAGACAGGCTCTTTGCTATGCAGTAGACTGGGATCAGATCGTAACGGCATTAAGCTATGGTTATTATGAGAGGACGAACCAGTGGGCAGCTCCGGGCGCAGTAACCTATAATACGGATCTGAAAGGATATTCCTATGATCCCGAGAAGGCGAAAGCACTTTTGGCAGAAGCGGGATATGCAGATGGATTTGATACTGTGATCTATGCAGGAAATGCAGGCTTCCAGAACAATGCGGCAACAGCAATCTCTGCAAGTCTGGCGGAGGTTGGCATCAATGCATCGGTAGAGATCATTGACGGAGCGAAAGGCAATGACATGATGGCCAATGGCTGGAGCGGACTTTACTGGCATTACGCTTCCATCGGACCGGACCTTGGTTTATACATGGGTCGCCATCTGGATGTCAATGGCGCGTATTATGCAAAGGGAATACAGCATCCGCAGGACTGTCTGGATCTGCTTGGCGAGATCAGAGTTGCCAAGGATGAAAAGACAAAGATAGATCTGGAATGGCAGCTTCAGGAGAAGATTTATGACGAATATGCTTTGTTTGGTATACCGTTGTATGTAAATGCTCCTGTTCATATGAGATACGATTATGTAGAAGGCGCCGATCTGGCCAAGGTTCATGCTACAACATGGTCCCCGGCTACGACTTGGCTCAACAAGTAACTGATGGTGATAAGCTCATGCCGTGCGGGATACTGCACGGCATGAGCAGATAATGGAGGCTGTTTTATGGGAAAATATGTATTAAAGAGACTTGGGCAGTCCCTGATCGTAGTCTTCATCGTTACTGTAATAGTGTTTGGCCTGATGCATCTTCTGCCGGGGGATCCCATTCAAATTTATCTTGGGGATACGGCGACGGAAGAGCAGATCGCATATTATACGAAACAGTTCGGACTGGATCAGCCGCTGCCGGTGCAGTATATACGTTGGATCGGCGGACTTTTTAAGGGGGAGATGGGGAGATCCATTACCTATTCTATTGATGTAAAGGAACTTCTGTTGAAAAGAGTTGTCTCTACCTTATCCGTTACGTTTCCTGCGTTTGTACTGGCGCTGCTTATTGGTATCTGCCTGGGGGTTATCACTTCGACACACAGAGGAAAGACATTGGATTCACTGCTTACTTCGATTGCCAATGTGGGGATTGCCACACCGGCTTTCTGGATCGGCATGATCCTGGTCTATATTTTTGGCCTGCAGCTGAAATGGCTGCCGGTGCAGGGCTATGTGCCTTTTTCGGAGAGTCCGTCCGGCTATATTAAGTGTCTTGTGATGCCGGTCATCGTATTGACGCTGGGACATCTGTCTTCCAACACCAGACAGACCAGATCTTCCATGCTGGAAGTGATCTCGCAGGACTATATTCGCACTGCAAGATCCAAAGGATTAAATGAAAAGACGGTTGTCTATAAACATGCATTGAGAAATGCCCTTATTCCGATCGTAACCATGATGGGCGGTGCGGTAGGCGCTCTGCTGGGTGGTACGGTTGTCATCGAGAACCTTTTTAACATACCTGGAGTCGGCGCTCTGATGCTGACGGCTATCATCAACAAGGACTACATGGTGGTGCAGAATGTGACGTTCATGATAGCAGTTGCGGTAGTAATCTGTAACCTGTTGATCGATATCCTGTACGGATATATCGATCCAAGGATCCGGGTAGAATAGGGGGCGGCGATGAAGAAGGAAAAAGAAGCGAAAGTTTTGACACCGGCGCAGGAACGACGGAAACAGTTTTTGGATACTTTTTTTGCAACGACACCGGTCCGGATTGGATTCGGTATTATTACAGTGATGGTCTTTTGTGCGATTTTCGCACCGCTGGCAGCTCCGTATGATCCTTATGCGCAGGATCTGACCAATATGTTAAAGGGGATGTCAGGGACACATATTTTTGGAACAGATGCATTGGGAAGAGATCTTCTCTCCCGCATTATCTACGGAGCCAGAGCATCACTTTCGGTCGGGCTGGTTTCCACCCTGATCGCTGGTTCTATTGGTATTTCACTGGGGCTGATAGCCGGATATCTTGGAAAATGGGTTGATGCGGTGATTATGCGCGTCATGGATGCCATGATGTCTATTCCGGTAGTGATCCTGGCACTTTTTATCGGTTCCATTTTGGGAAAAGGTCTGGGAAATATCATGCTGTGCATCGGTATTGTCATGATGCCCGGATATGCACGTATGACGAGGGGACAGGTATTGTCGGTCAAGCAGCTTGATTATGTGACAGCCGGTAAGATCAGCGGCGCCACGAGAATGAAAAATGCAGTGAAGCATATTCTGCCGAACTGTATTGCGCCGAATCTGGTATTGGCGACAATGAATCTGGGAACGGCGATCCTGACGGAGGCTGGCTTAAGCTATTTGGGCATGGGTATTAACCCGCCGACCGCATCCTGGGGTGCGATGGTCAGCGACGGTTACCGGTATCTGCAGGACACTCCGCATATTGCACTCATTCCGGGTATCTTTATCATCCTTACCGTGTGGGCATTTAATGTATGCGGCGACGCGCTGCGTGACGCAACCGACCCGAGGCTCCGGGGAACAAGATAAGGGGGAGAACAGATGGAACATTTAATTGAAGTCAAAAATTTACATACAGAGTTCAAGCAGTCTAAAGGAATTCTGAAAGCGGTGAATGGCGTTTCCTATTATCTGGATCCCGGTGAGATTGTTGCCTTTGTGGGGGAAAGCGGAAGCGGCAAGTCCGTGACGCAGTATTCGGGGGTGCAGCTGATCGCCAGTCCGCCGGGCAGGATCACGGAAGGAGAGATCCTGTTTGAAGGGCAGAATCTCTTAAGCTATGGTTCCAACAGCGAAGAGCTGCGAAAAGTACGTGGCGGCAAGATCGGCATTGTTTTTCAGGAGCCGATGACGAGCTTAAACCCGGTTATGACGATCGGTAACCAGTTGACAGAATCTGTCATGCTGCATCTGCACATGACGAAGGCACAGGCCAGGGAGCGGGCGGTGGAACTGCTTAAGAAAGTAGGGATTCCCGATCCGGAAAGCCGGCTGAATGCCTATCCTCATCAGTTTTCCGGCGGCATGCGGCAGAGGATCGTCATTGCCATGGCGCTGTCCTGTAATCCGAAGCTGCTGATCGCGGATGAGGCCACTACGGCGCTGGATGTGACGACGCAGGCGCAGATTCTTGATTTGATGCAGGATATCGTAAAGGAGAGCAACACCGCCATGGTGCTGGTGACCCATAATCTGAGTATTGTGGCCAGATATGCACAGCGGGTCTATGTCATGTATGCGGGAGAGATCGTGGAGCACGGCACGACAGAGGAAATCTTCAAGAATCCGAACCATCCCTACACGATAGGATTGATGAATGCAGTGCCAGGCTTGAATGACCAGAAGGACAGGAAACTTATTCCCATTACAGGATTTGTGACTAATCTGGTCAACAGAAAAGACGAATGTGCATTTATGAACCGCTGCCCGTATGCCACGAAGGAATGCGCATCCGGCACGACGCCCCGGCTTAAGGCTGTACCAGGAGAAGACGACCACTTTGCAGCCTGCCACAGGACGATCACCAAAGAGACGAAGGTGGAGAAAATATTTGACGTGGCGGACCGTACCTATGCAGCGAAGGATTATGATAAGATGACAGAGGAGGATAAGATCCTGAAAGTGGAGGATCTGAAAGTCTATTTCCCGGTCTACAAAGGTCTGATGCGCAGGAAGGTTGCGGATGTAAAGGCAGTTGACGGTATTACGTTTGATATATACAAAGGAGAGACCTTCGGTTTGGTGGGAGAATCCGGATGCGGAAAGTCCACGGTAGCCAGAACCATTTTAAGACTGAATGATTCCACCGGCGGCAGGATCACCTTTAACGGTGTGGACATTACACATTTGGATGACGTGAAGATGCGGGAGCACCGGAGAAATATGTCCATGATCTTTCAGGATCCCTACGGGTCTCTGGATCCGAGACAACGCGCTGGCGATATTGTGAAGGAGCCGATGAAGAATTTCAGGATCGGGTTGTCCGAAGCAGAGATGGATAAGAGAGTCGACGAGTTGTTTGCACTGGTGGGACTGGATCCTGCCTACAGGGAACGGGTGCCCCATGAGTTTTCCGGCGGACAGAGACAGAGACTTGTGATTGCACGTGCAATCTCGACCAATCCCTCATTTATTGTATGTGATGAGGCGATCTCGGCACTGGATGTTTCCATTCAGGCACAGGTGATCAATCTGCTGGAGGAACTGCAGCAGAAGCTGGGACTGACCTATCTGTTTATTGCGCATGATCTCTCGGTAGTGCGTCATATCAGCGACAGAGTGGCAGTGATGTATCTTGGGCAGATGGTGGAGTTTGCGGACTGGGACAGTTTGTATTCAAACCCGCTGCATCCCTATACCAGGTCGCTTTTGGAGGCGGTGCCGGTGCCGGATCCGTTTACGGAGAAGACCAGAGAGAGACAGATCGTGCAGGGCGAGGTGCCAAGTCCCATGCAAAGACCGGCGGGGTGTGCTTTTTCCACCAGATGCCCCTATGCCACAGACCGGTGCCGGACACAGATGCCGCTTCTGAAAGCTCAGGGAGACGGCCACAAAGTTGCCTGCCATTTGATGGAGAAGTGACGGTTGTGTAAACCGGACGTAGGAAGGAACAGCTGCTGTCCAGAGCAGTAGCGGCAGCAGCAACGCGAAACGCAGGAAGGAGTGGAGTGTATGGCAGAAGACATGTTTGAACAGCTGCTCCGGCGTACCAGGGAGGATTACGATTCTCTGGGAATACCGGTGACGGAAGGGGAGGTGACGGTTGAGGAGATGATGCTGCCCATGCCGGATGGTGTGGAGTTGAAGACTTATCTATTTCATATGGCGCAGGATGACCTTTGGGAAGGTGCACGAAGCTTTCCGGTGATCCTGCAGAGAAGTCCCTATTTTCACGCGATGGATTCCTACCGCCTGCATGGCGCGGAACTGGCAAAAAGAGGCTTCGTCTACATTGTCCAGTGCTGCCGCGGCACAGGCGAATCGGAGGGCGCGTGGGAACCAAACGTCAATGAGAGGCAGGACGGGCTGTGCACGGTCAGGTGGCTGGCAGAGCAACGCTGGGTGAAGAATATCGGCTACTGGGGAGATTCCTATCTGGCGCTGACCGGATGGTGTATGGCGGATGCGGTACCGGAGAAAGTAAAGGGCATGTATCTGGGCGTGTATGGCACGGACCGCTTCACATCCGCGTATTGCAAAGGACTTTTCCGGCATGACGTACTGACTTCCTGGGCGATGGAAAACGCCGGCCGCCCGGTGGATGCAGATTATATGGAGAGCTGTCGGTTCAGACCCCATGACCGGGTGGATGAAGCGCTCTGGGGCGGTGAGCTGCCCTGGTACAGGAACTGGATCCATGCCACGAAAGAAGACGATCCCTACTGGCAGGAAGGTTTTTGGCAGCTTCTGCGGGATATCCCGAAGCAGGTGAAGATTCCGCTTTTGATTCGGGAAGGCTGGTATGACCATCATCTGGGAAGTGCGCTGAAATCTTACGAGACGCTGAATGATGCAGTGCGGGAAGCGTGTACGCTGCAGATTGGCAGCTGGAACCACTTTTCCATGAACTGTCTGGAGTGGAGTGAGCCGGAGAACCTGCAGAACAGCGAAGTGAAGTCTATGGTCGAATGGTTCCGGCAGCTTCTGGTGGAGGAAAAGGTGCCGGAGAAGAAGATTCACTTCTATATTATCGGTGCGGATACATGGGTGGAGGCCAAAGAGTGGCCGATCTGTCCCGATCATGTGAAGAGATGGTGCCTGTCTGCGAAGCAGGCGGCGGATGCGGCCGGAGCGCGCAGGCTGGAAGTATATAAAGAGGATGAAGTGCGTAAAAGTGCGGCGGTAAATGAAGCGACATGTGAGGAAGCCGCTGCGGTGAAATACACCTACGACCCTGATGATCCGGTGCCGTCTCTGGGCGGGGAATCCATGTTAAAGACGATGGAGCATGTAGGCAGCGTGATACAGCCGAAGATGGGCTGGCGGGAGGATGTGATCTCATTCCTTTCGGACCCGGTGCAGGAGGCATTCGTGATCGGCGGTAAGATCAGGGTGAACCTGACGGTGGCCAGCGACTGTCAGGATACCGCTTTTACCGCGAAACTGATGGAAGTGCGGGAGAACGGCGAGAGCATCAATATCCGCTCTTCGATCACCACCATCGCGGCGGATGCAGCGGGCGGTGTATACGAGCCGGGGACGGAGGCAAAAGTGCAGATAGAAATGTGGGATATTGCATGGCAGGTGAAAGCCGGATCAAGACTGCGGCTGGATATTTCTTCTTCTGATTTCCCGCAGTATGCGGCGCATACGAATTATCCCGGCGTCTGGTCCGGACAGGAGCAATGCCGCATCGCACACCAGACAGTTTTCTGCGGCAAAGGATCCACATTGGAGATTCCGGTGATCAGATATCAGGAGCGCTCAGGATCAAAAGTAACAGTATAAAAAGGATAGTAGGAACTGTCCGTGGATATCCTGATGTGCGGTGGCGGCCACGGATATCTGTACAAGGAAAACCATTGGTTTTATTATAAAAGACAGAGCGGCATTCCGGCTGACGGCGTGCCGCAGGGCAAAGTGAAAGGAGGATATGCTGTGAAGAAAATAGCGATAGGAGGAGGACAGGGATTCTGGGGCGATTCCCCGGATGCTGCGATCCATATGATCAGGAAAGGGGATATCCAGTATATGGCCTGTGATTTTCTGGCCGAGCTGACCCTGTCCATTATGGCAAAACAACAGTTAAAGGATCCGTCAAAAGGCTATGCGCCGGACTTTGTGACAAGGATCTTAAAGGAAGCAGGCAAGGAAGCCTGGGAGAAGAGGATCAAGATCTGTACCAACGCAGGAGGCATGAACATTCAGGGCTGTGTGGATGCGATCAAAGGCTTCGCCACGGAACAGCATATGAAAGGATACAAGATCGGTTATGTGACCGGTGATGATATTAAGGATAAGATCCCGCAGCTTTTGAAGGACGGATGGACTTTCCCGAACTTCGACTATGACGGGGATTTCACACAGATTCTGGATAAGATCTACAACTGCAATGCATATATCGGGCATGAGGGTGTGGAGGAAGCGATCACAGCGGCGCGGATGTGGTGGTAACAGGACGTGCGGCTGACAGTGCGCTCTTTTTGGCGCCTTTTGCCTATGAG
>VSOD01000159.1 GCA_009774655.1 Lachnospiraceae bacterium | reverse complement strand
ACATCCATCCCTGCCAGAACAGCCGGCTCAGCACAGTCAAGTACCCTGTCAAGTCCGTCCGGCTCCAGCTTCCGGTTAGCCCGATAATATTTCCCCAGATGAAACGCCGCAGGCGTCTGTTCTTTATAGGTCATACCGCTCTCATAAAAAGAAGCAATGCACCCGTCTTTTTGCAGATAAATCATCTCCTTCTCGGGGAGCATACAAACCCCGCCGCCATGTTTTTCACAGGCTTTCAGACAAGCCGAGATCAAAGTCCTGGATACCAGCGGCCTTGTCGCATCGTGAATCATAATAATATCTCTTTTGTCAGCAGACGGCACTATTGTCTTTAACCCATTAAAAACCGAACGCTGCCTGTTGGGACCGGGTTTTGAAAACCCGCTGAATTTTCTCAAGGCAGCCTCCGGCATCTGTTCATATATTCTTTCACGCCATTCTTCATCGGCGACTATCTGGATCGCATCAATCTTGGGATGTACACTGACTGCTTCAAGACAGTGCGTAATGATCATTTTCCCCCGCACTGATACAAACGGTTTCGGCCTGCCGCGCATAAGGCGCTCTCCTGTTCCTCCGGCAAGTATCAATGCTATGTTCATAATTATCTCCTCCGTACTTTTAAAATTTCCTGGTGGCCATTTGCTGAAAATCCAGTTCCAGTACTATAAAATCTTTTTCAAGATAGCCGGCAAGTGCCCTGAGCATCGTCATCTTTCCATACTGACGCCCCCCTGTTGATCACAAAATACTTCCCGCTGTCTACATAAACCTCTTGATCTAATCCGGCCGACTATCCAGATTTACCATATAATGCCCACAGGATTACAGGAACCTTCCGCGTTAAAATATCGTTGCATTGTTACTTCCTTCCTGTCCGATAAACCACCCTGCGGACTGATAAACAATGGTATGTCCTACAGCATTTATTTTGTTGCGAAAAGTATAGCATATATTCGATACAGATGCAATTAACCTGTGCCGCAACAAATAATATCATATGTCTGACCACCTTTGTCCCGCAACAATACCGTCAAAACCACCATGGCAACATCCACTGTATACGTATATAAATACAGCTGTACCCGGCGGTTTTCAGCACAATATCCTCCCCTGTCGCCGCCTTCTTGATAAATCGAGCTTTCGCCTTAGAATCGGACAAAAACATCGTAGCGCTGTATTATGCGCACTTGTCACTGTAATCCTGGTTCCGTAAACGCAGAATGGAAAGACAGGCAATACTCTTACACCTCACATCCTGGCTTCAAACTCAGATAAACTGGATGCAGAAGCAGCACATCTGAGCCATCTGCCAAGAACCTTCAGATCCGTCTCCTGTCTGACCCGCTGTACGATCCTGACTGGCGTCTTTCCAAGCTCTGCCAGCAGTTCGAGGATGTCTTCTATCTTTCCTTCTATCTTTCCTTCTTGTCTGATTCTGTCCGCTATTTCACACATAATGTTTACTCCCTTCCTCTGCACCTTATAAAAATTAACACGTTCCACGATCCTTGGGAACTCGTCTGTACGATAGAATGGATCTGACTTTTTTAAATACCGCAACAGCTCATTGATCTTCTCGTATCCCGTCGTATACTTTAAATTAAAATATTTTTCACATACTCCGTTATCTACATCAATTGCGGCTGCTGTTTTTCCTTCTGCTATTTTTCTGACCTGATAAAACCCCTTCTTTCCGCCAATAAAATCTCCTTTCGTAATATACAGGATTGTCACATATGGCAGCTCGGTATATTCCTTCCCTTTATTCAATATACTCATGTCAATACAGGCTGTATAATATCTGCTTCTCCGAAGCGGCATCTTTTCTTTATACATCTGCAATTCTACATTGATCAGGTCCCCGGCGACCGTCTCCGCCAGAATATCAAGTTGCACAGAATGACTCTCCAGATTCCTGATCACATACTGTGTCTTCACATCCCTAAGCTGCAAGTCAGGCTCCTGCATCAGGATCCGACATAACTCCTGACAGGCCGCCAGATCCTCAAATACTTTTCCGGCAAGCAGATCGCTCGTCAAATTAAATTCCTGTATCCGCTTCCGTCTCTGCTCATATGTTTCCATCATTGCTGTTCCATCCATTGTAAACCTCCCTTATCAATTTACTGCAGGAATCTGTTACAATGAATGAGAAAAACGCTATTGTAACAGTCCTGCCAAACAAATGAGAATCTTCGGCAGAACTGCCCGACCGCGCTGATGATGCCGCCTTATGCTACAGCATAAAACAGATGTACTCGGATAATTTAGCATCAAAATATGCACATGAAAGAATCAAGATTTGTTTAATGAAAGAAGTATAGCATACAATTTTCTTGAATACAAGATGTTTTGCAAAGAATCATAAGCGGTTTTTCGTTATTCTTTCCGCGAAATATCTTCCTATCTGTGCAATAAATCCTAATACCGTCTCCTTCATCTCCTCCGGAAAAGCACTTAGCACCGGCGCAGTCTCAAAACTAAGTACTGCATCAAAATAAATATTGCGAAGTCCTCTGATAAATCCCTCCCAGTCCGTAGATGATTTATTCTCCCGAGTCGCCGTAAATGTAAATGGTATCTGATGAAGATCCTGTCTGCCGTCATTATCATGAATGTGCAGAACCTTCAACCTATGACCAAGCGTTGTGATAAAATCCTCAAAGTCTATTCCCAGCAGATTGGCGTGCCCTGTATCAAAACAAAATCCCAGAACCTCCGCATGATACTTCTCATTGATTCTGTCAATCCGCTCTGCGGCCTTGGCTGCATTACAACATGAACCTTCCACTAGATGGCTTCCTACACTGTCATATAAATTCTCGATACAAACGATAATCCCCATCTCCTTTGCCATAGGTAACATCGTATCAAGAAATTTCTCTGTCTGTTCCCACTCTTTAATCTCCGACCCCCAATATCGGGCAAGTTTATAACCATGTATCACAATATAAGGGCACTGGAAAAAGGAACAAAGAGCCATACTCTTTGGTGCCACCACTTCCTGAAGATACTCATTTATTTCCTTGTCTTCTCCCGGTACATAGAGCGGGTAAGGCATATGCATTTGATTGATTGTTATTTGCGCTTTCTCTGCTCCCAATTTATGCGGGTAAAAAATACTTTCCAACTCCTGAATCGATTGAGAGAAGAACTGATTTATTTCCGATTTGTAGATATCAGTGTTCTTGAGATATCTGTTCAGAGAAAAATCAGCACAGGAAAAACCGGCTCGTTTTAATGTAGCGAAACCAGTCTGTGGGCAGTCATCTTCTATTATATTATTTGTCTGAACTCCAAGTTTAAGCATATTGCTATCCCTTCCAACTTAATTGCTCTTTTAAATATACCACCGTACTCTCCGGGCAGAGTTCTTCAATCCTGCTCATATTTTCTTCCTGCATTGCCTTCCTCACCGAGGTAGCGCTGATTATCTCCTTTTCACCCGACAAGACCCTTGGAAATTCAATTACATCAACCCCAAACTTTGGCAGTGTGCAATTTGCTTATCTTCACACTCTAATTGCTTCAAAACCTTTTTGTCAGAATATGTATAAAGAAAAACTGAAGCTCTCGTTTCATTAACAAACCGCCACATTTCTCCTCGGCGCCAAATACCTTCTCCTCTTCTGGCCGCTTCAAGTTCACGCCTTTGTTGATCCCGAAGAGCTTTGGTTTTCTCTTTTCTAATAATTCCCACAAGAATTCCTCGTTCTGCCACAATTGGAATCTCATTAATTGTGATCGAATTTTCAAGAAATCTTTCTGCTGTATCATAATCAACTGCACTTATTGATGTATAATTTTGATTTATTTCAAGTTGATTCCCACCGCTGTCAAAAAACCGCTCCAAATCTCCGATGGACAATACTCCTGATATTTCCCCTTCATTAAGCAAATACAATACTTCATCCTCAAAATTCATAAAATGATAGTATGCTATATCAGGTAAATTTGAAACTGATGTCAATTCATAAACAGACGTCATATTCTCCCTGGCAATAAACAAATCTCTTCTATGCACATCCATCCCTATTCTTCCTCATCTTATTTCAAGTAAAGACCACCGAATGCTGACAGCCTTTAATACCTTATCGGTCTCTTGCCATGATGTCCAGCCGGTTAAAATCAAACGATGACATATACTCATCATTAAAATATTCAATATTTCGTTTGATCCCTAATGCGCGAAGCTGCTCTTCTATTTCACGGTAATAAATATTGCAGATAAATATTCCGCAATCTTCCGGAAGTTCTTTCAACGCCTCTGGATTTTTTACTTCCAGTCCACAAAATTCCGTTCCCCACAATTTTGAATTATTATCACAGGTAAACAGTGGTGGATACTTTTCCCCGTAATTCTTCATATAATTACGGCACATATTTCCGGCACCGAAAAGGACTACGCTTTTATATCTCTTCATCCCCTGTTCCAGCCCAATCTGCCATTCAAAATATTTAGCTGTCTCTTTTGCAAGTTTATAAAGCGTCGGCCGCAATAACGGTGAAAATGCCCTCATCGTATCGGAAAAGTCAATTACAAGTTCACCATTAAAATCAATATCCCTAAGCCCTCGTATTACTCCCAGCCAGTCCGTTCCGGAATCTGCACATGTAAAGGGCAGCAATGCAGCTTCTTTCTGCCATGTACAATCTTTCAAAATTACCATCTTGATTCTCTGTCCAAGTCCCGAAATAAATTCATGTATATTATTTCCACACAAACCGCATATTCCGGTATCCAGGCAAAAGCCAAACAAATCCTCCTCCACTTCACCGTTCAGCCTGTCAATCCATTCCACCGCCTGAAACGATTCTGAGCAAATGCCTCTCACAAACCGTCCGCCAACTTCTTTCCCCTGATTTTTAAGCAGTATATGTATACCATATTCCTTTGCTGTTTTCACAAGCATGAGATAAAATTCTCGATTAATCTCCCATACCTGTTTATTTCCTGTCTGCAAAGGAGGCACAACCATATAATGACATCCTATCTTCCCGCACAACCTGATGCCTTGCACAGCGCATCTTTTCATAAAGGCAATATAATTGTTCTCCTCGCCTGCTTTATAAGGAAGACTTGGTGTACCTATGGCAGAGATGCGAATATGATTCTCTCCACATTTTCCGATCAATTCCGCATATCGTTCTCCAATCGTTTCAGGGGAATATTTTTTTCCCAGCCATTCTTCTCTGCTTTTATTGCGTGACATACCGTAACTGTCATGCATATACCCCGACCTTGGAAAATGTGCGCTCGCGCACAATAATATACCTTCAAATTCCGCCCTCCCAAGATCTATGACCCCTTGCATAGGCCTTTCTGGATTGATAATGCTCTGGCAGCTTATATTCATTATTTATTCCTCTCACTATCACTTAATTGACCTTTGATCTCCGTCGAACTCGTACCCTGCGTATAGGGAAAGAATACCAGATCAGAACCATGCTGTTGTAAAAAAGCTTTTTTTGCAAGCCAAAACGGGTCATCTGCATAGTCACTTCCCGAAAACTGTGCATCAAAATGATACCTGTAAAAAGCATCCTCCGTCCCCGGCTTGTCAGCTGGAATTTCCACAGCCTCGTCCACATATCTGCACGCCTGTACGATTGCCAGGCGCTCCTTAAATGCAATATAGGGCTTCGTTTTCTTGGCCGCTATCACCTGTTCGTCCGTTACTACGCCGGCAATCAGATAATCACACTGCTCCTTTGCCCGCCGCAGAAGATTCAGGTGCCCAATATGAAACAGATCAAATACACCTGCCACATAGCCAACATGGTATCTCTTCGGCTCCGCATCTTCCTGCCTGCGTTCCAGCCGGACAGGTCTTTCATAATCTATCTGCGGATTATAAACCGAGATGCTTCTGATCTCCATTTGTTTAAGCTGCAGAAGTACATCTTCAAAAGCCTTAATACAAATGAAAACCTTAAAAGGAACATCTACGTTCTTCAGCCGCGAAGGAGGATAAATTTCTATACCAGAGACTTTCTGTCCCCATTTTTCTTTATTGTTATCCACAATGCCCGCAATCTGATAATATTGACTAAATTGCGCAATAAACCTCTCCGCATAATAGCCTGAACCAAACAAATAAAGTCTCTTATGTTCTGCATCCTTAAATATATTAGTAAACAATCTATCATATTCTTCCTGTGTATAGTCCATTCTATGCCTGTTCGCCCAGACTGTTTTTTCATTTCTCCTGTGCAGCCGATGATACACGACCAGTTCCTTTTCATTACGCAAACTGATCAGAAATGAATTCGCAAACCTCCGCCACACGTCCTTATGCTCGTACAGATCAAAATATTTCAAGACATCATCCTTCGAGTAAAACTTCTCAAGTCCCGGACAATCTCTATAGATGAAATCGATTGTCCTGATAAAAACAGCATTCGCAGGAAATACGTCCACATAAAATTCCTGATCAAAGAACAAAAATCCATTATCTGTATGAAAGCAGTTAAGCGATACCATATCAACATACCCTCTCTTCAATATGATACCAATATCTTTCTGCTGTTCTCCAGAACCAAAAGCAAGCTTCTCCCACTTATCAATATTTGGATCGTCCTTCTTTCGCTTCTCCCATCCTGGCTCAAACTGCCGCCAATTAACTTCCGTATAAGGAACATGTTCTGAAGAACCTATGATAAGCTGCCTGAATTTTCCCAGCTCTTTTATAAATACATCCTTATCGCTCTTAAGTAATTTTCTAAAATAATCGGTCGCAATCTCTGCTTCAATATAAGGCATCACATATGCATTTTTTTCCAGCCTCGCCTCCACCACAGGAATATCGTGTTCCCTTAAATATGCCTCGCTCTCCGCCAGGACATTGATTTTTCCCTGTCCTTCCGGATACAGTGCCCTTTTTTCCACATAGTCCTTATACCGGATAATGGTAGCCATTGCCTCTTCACAGCTGCGATCTCCCTGAACGGTAATCTGATCGATCTCCACAGGCTCCCCTTCTGCCGGACATTCTATGAGAAAGGCATTCGCCATCTGGTGGAACATATTATTATCCATGAGAGCACGGTACAGTCTCTCCTCTCCAAGAAAAACCGTTTCCGGACTGTTATATTGTGGAAATACCCTTATCTCGATCGGTTCCTTCGGCAGATAAGTTTCTGACAGAATAAGCTGCGGACGTGTAAGGCAGGGGAGCACCGAATAGAACCTAAAACCAGCAAAACCGGCATCCCGCAACATCCTGTCCAATTCTGATTTTGCATAGGCGCGTCCTTCTATCTCCTTTTCCCTCTCCCAATCTATTCTGGCATAATCATCTATCCCATCAAGCACATGACAGGAAAATGCATCCTTGTCCCCACAAAAATATCGGATTCCGAGGCGGTTCTCTGTTCCAAGCAGCAAGCGCCCGGAGGTTTTGAGCAGCATTCGCAGCCTCACAAGCAGTTTCACTGGATTTACAGCCTTTTCCAGAATCCCTGCCGCCACAATATAATCATACCTCTTTTCTACATCCCGCACAGCAACGGCTAAACCTTTTTCCTCATCGCATTCTGTTTCCAGTTCGCAAACTGTGGTCATATATACACTTACACCACTATGAAGCAACGCCTCATAAAGCACCTCACACTCTGCATTCCCCCCTGAAATAAAGAGTACTTCCGCCTCTGTCTCAAACGCATACCAGTTGATCAAAGCCTTAGGGAGATTCCTGATCACTTCCTCTGCCGTCATTTCCATATCTCTTATTTTCCCTTATAATTTTCGCAAAAATGTATCATTCTCAGCTATGTCAAACGAAACGATCTGTTCCGTACCGATTCTGCACGCCAGCAACTGCTGTCTCATCTCATCAGCATATTTACCATCCGGTACCACGTATACCGCATCAGGGTATAATTTATAAGCTCCGGCCAGACTGCTTACCATAAGCCCCTGCTGTTTCATTCCCTGCAGATTAAAATTATTATCACAAAACAACCTGATTTTTCCTATTTCCTGAGCTTTCAGAAGCATATGACAATACCTGCCCCTCTTTCCTCCTCCGAAAATAACAACCTCTTTCTCTCCGATTTTTCTCCTAAGCAGACATACATCATATGTTTTTGTGAGATAATCAAATCTATAAGCGTCATACAGTGATTTCGATGATTCCCAAAAAAGCTGCAGTCCAGCCCAGTTTCTCGAATTCATATCTTCCATCTGTATCACACCCTTCTGGTACAAATCTGTCAGATATATCCTGATACGATCTATATCCTCAACTGCCTCTTTCCAAAAATGCTGTGAGAAAGCCATATGATGAAATCGGGTCAGTGTCTGGTCAAGAAGCTCCAGTGCACTGTATTTTCTCCAAACAACAGGAAGACTTTGTAAAAAAGTCTCCTTATAAGAGTTCTCCTGCGTAAGAAACCGGAATGCCCTTTCATCATACGCAGATGCAGCAGCATTATCAAGGCGGTAATGGTAAATTGTCCGATTCACATACACTGCCTTTTTAGCCTTACTGTGAACCTGCAACATAAACCCAATATCCTGATACGCTGCGCCGGGCGTTTCATTGAGACGAATTGACTTGGCAAAACCGGCCCTGTACAGGCCAAGCCATAAAAATCTGTCACTGTATACAAACTCAGGATATTCCTGAGGATTCAGCATCTTTCCAAACATAGCCTCATCCTTGATCGGACAACGGATTGGCCGCTCCGCAGCCATTCCTTCCGCGACCTCTCTGTAGAATGCCCCCAGCCCTCTCACATAATCGGCATCGTTTTTCCGCGCCCATTCGTATAAAGTTCCGTACATATCCGGCTCTATAAAATCATCGGTCTCCACAATACCAATATATTTACCC
>VSOD01000158.1 GCA_009774655.1 Lachnospiraceae bacterium | reverse complement strand
GATTTCCTGTCCCGTATGAGCCATGAGATCCGCACGCCCATGAATGGTATCATCGGTATGACGGCTATCGCGCTGCAGCAGGAACAGAGCCATGACAGGATCATGGACTGTCTGCAGAAGATACAGTCATCCTCTAATTATCTGCTCGGCCTGATCAATGACATTCTGGATATGTCCAAGATCGAGAGCGGCAAGATGAAGCTGGAAGCGGTCAATTTCGATATCCATGAGATGCTCGGTACGATCAGGGAACTGATCATGACGCAGGCGGCGGCCAAGAAGATAGATTTCGTGCAGGAGATCGAGGTGACGAATACCTGGTTTGTGGCGGATAAAATGCGTATCAGCCAGGTGCTGATCAATCTGCTGGGCAATGCGGTGAAGTTTACCCCTGCAAAGGGCAGGGTGACGCTGACGGTACGGGAAGAGAAAACGCTGGAGAAGGAATCGGTAGTCTATTTTGCGGTGCGTGATACGGGAATCGGTATTGCGAAGGAAGACCAGAAGAGAGTGTTCCGTTCCTTTGAGCAGGCCACCGACAGGAACCCTTCCAAGCAGCAGGGCACGGGCCTGGGTCTTTCTATCAGCAGCCGTCTGATCCAGATGATGGGAAGCAGTATTCAGCTGGACAGCGAATTGGGAGAAGGCAGCACGTTCAGTTTCTCCATTCCGCTGGAAAAAGGTGAGAATATGGAGACGCAGGCACAGGAGGAAGAGATCACCTTCGAGGGTTGTCGTATTCTGGTCGTGGAAGACAATGAGCTGAATGCGGAGATCGCTTTGACATTGCTGGAGGAGCGGGGCTTTGCGGTGGACTGTGTCTATGACGGCTCGGAGGCCGTGGAACGGATCCGTACAACTAAGCCCGGCACTTACGATGTGATCCTGATGGATATCATGATGCCGATCATGGACGGTCTCGAGGCCACCCGCACGATCCGCAGTATGGAGCGGGAAGACTGCCGCACGATACCGATCGTCGCCATGTCGGCCAATGCTTTTGACGACGACTTGAAGAAGTCTGTGGAATGCGGGATGAACGGGCACCTGTCGAAACCGGTGGAGGTAGATAAGCTGTACCGGACGCTGGGTGAGATCATTCACGGCAGCAGGACGCGACAGGAGAGACCGGGCGTATAAGCCGGAGAGAGACAGAAAGCCGGAAGGAAGAAGAGAGCCGGAAAGAAATAGAAGATCGGAAAGAGTTGCATGAATTATATTGTATTGGATTTGGAATGGAATCAGAGCAGCGACGGGAAGGAGGAAGAATCGAAACTTCTTCCTTTCGAGATCGTGGAGATCGGTGCGATCAGGCTCAACAGTGAGCGGCAGATGGTGAGTGAGTTTTCGGAGCTTATAAAGCCGCAGGTATATCACGAGATGCACCACATCACAAGGAAGTTGATCCATCTGCAGATGGATCAGCTTGAACACGGACGGCCTTTTGCGGAGGTTGCGGAGCAGTTCTTTGACTGGTGCGGGGAGGCCCCTGTCTTCTGTACCTGGGGTGCCATGGACTTGACGGAGCTGCAGAGGAATCTCAGTTATTACGGTATGCAGACGCTGGCGGACGGACCGTTTCCTTTTCTGGATGTGCAGAAGCTGTTCAGCATCGGTTTCGAGGACCGGAAGTCCAGAAGGTCATTGGAGTATGCCATTGATTATCTTAAGATTGAGAAGGATATCCCTTTTCACCGCGCTTTCAGCGACGCCTATTACACGGCGAAGGTGCTGGCGCTTCTGGATCAGGAAGTGCTGCGGAACTATTCCTATGATGTGTTTCATATTCCGAAGGACAAGCAGTCGGAGATCCATGTCCAGTTCGATACTTATGCCAAATACATCTCCAGAGGATTTGCCGATAAGGCACAGGCCATGGAGGACCGCACGGTGAGCAGTACGAAATGCTATCTGTGCCGCAGGAGTCTGCGCAGGAAGATCCGCTGGTTTACGCCCAACGGCAAGCACTATTATTGTGTGTCTTACTGTGACAGGCATGGTTATATGAAGTCCAAAGTACGTATGCGTAAATCTGAGGATAAGATGGTCTATGTCGTCAAGACAGAAAAATTTATCACGGAGGCCGAGGTGGAGGCCATCCGTGATAAACAGAAGAAATCAAAAGACTATAAGAAGATCATCAATGTCAAAAAACCCGGACGTTAGAAATCGAAATCATCCATCTCGGAACGGAGCCGTTCTCTTCGCCGCTGTTTCCGCTTCACGCGGTTCTGGCGGCGTTTGGCGTTGTTGCTGTTGACGGCCAGTGCGCGCAGGACGAATGTCAGTATCAGAGCGGCGGCGATGGCGAGAATGCAGATCAGAACGGTTTTGACATTGATAAAAATGGTGTTGTCCTGCGCAGGATCCGTCTCCTGCGGCGTATCTTCCACTCTCTCTACACTCACATTGGCAGTATCCAGATTCGTATCAAACTCATAGGCGGCGGTGTTGTCGGCTGCCAGTTCGAGATAGGCGTTTCCCACATAGGCATCATGATAGGAATAACGGATCTGCGCGATGCGGTTGCCATCCGAGACATTGTAGTCGATCGTTGACTCCAGGTCGTCAAAGGTGATGGTGTTCGGAACGATCACCCGGCTTTTGCTGTCGATGGACAGGATCGGTCTGGAGCTGCCGAAGATGTCATTGCCGGTGTGCAGGAAACCTGACGTTTCCAGCTGGTATTTCTTCTCGTTCTCGGCAATGTTCATGATCTGGAAATTGTTGAAGCCGTAATCAAACAATTCCATCGTGTCCGTGAACTGATTCGGCGTCTCCTCCCGGAAAACGACGCAGACGAGGCGCATACCGTTTCTCTCCGCGCAGGTGACGAGAGTTTGCCTGGAATTGTCGGTGTATCCGGTTTTCCCGCCCAGAACGCCGTCGTAGGCGACTTCACCGGTAATCATCTTATGCTTGTTCCGCAGGATGAAGTCGTCGGGCTGCGTTGGTGTTGCCGTAAATTCATAGCTGGCCGTGTTGCCTATTTTGCAGAGCATGTCATTTCTGAAAAAGGCGGATGCGATGAGCGCCAGATCGTAGGCGGTGGTATAGTGGTTGTCATCGTGCAGGCCGTTGGTGTTCATGAAATGGCTGTCCGTACATCCAAGTTCGGCTGCCCGCTCATTCATCAGATCCACAAAGCCTTCGATGGAGCCAGCGATATGCTCCCCCACCGCATTGGCAACCTCATTGGCGGAACCTACGAGAATGCCGTAGAGACACTGCTCCATGGTGATGGCTTCTCCCACGTCCATACCCATGTTGGAGCCGTCGCCCGGCACGGAAAATACCGCCTCGGTGGAAAAGGTGACGGTATCGTCCAGATTGCCCTGCTCCATGGCCACCAGACAGGTGAGGATCTTCGTGGTGCTGGCGGGAAAAGATTTCTTATGGATATTTTTGGCATACAGAACAGCGCCGGTGTCCACATTCATAAGAATAGCGGACTGTGCGCTTGTCACAGGGCCGGCGGGCCAGTTGTCGATGTCATTGGATTCAACGGGAAGGGCTTTCTGGGCTTCCTGTTCCAGCTCCAGCTCTTCCAGAGAGGCGGCATATACCGTCATCCGGCCGCTGAAGGATGCGCAGCAGACAATAAATGCTGCAAGCAGAAAAGAGGCGGCCTTTCGGCCTCCTGTCTTGCTGTATGATAAAAACATAGGAGTCTGACCTTTCTAAAAAAGAATAAGCAAATAATGAACAAGTATATTCAAAAGAGTATAGTTTATGCGTTATAACGCGAGCTGCCATATGATTTACAGATTCAAAAATGAAACCGTCTACTATGATACACTATTTTAGAAAAAAACAGTAGCTTTTTCACAAAAAATACAAATTTTTAATCAATCCTGTTAAGAACAGTTCAGCCATTGCTTTGAATTATCCTGTAGATCTCATCGTAAACATCTTCGTTTGACGTATTGAGCTGGATATCCGGTCCTGTTCCGGTAACCGCATTGATGCCGCCGTCAGAGGACTCGACTGCGATACCGCTGAATCGTACTAATAATCCCGTTTCAGGAAGCGTTATCAAAACAGGAGCTACACCTTTACCGTCTCCCTTCGTCCTTTTCCCGACCAGAGTCGCCCAGCCGGTATTTTTACAAAATGAGGCAAAACTGTCGGCCGAAGAATATACCTGCTCATCAATGATGACCCAGCGCCTGGCGTTTTGCAGTTCTTTTTTTAAGACCGTGTCTGAGGATAACTTCCTCGGGATCGTAAAGTAATGTGTTAAACCAAATTCCTCTACGGCAGAGGGCACATTGTGTCCCTGCACAGTGCTGACCGGCTCCGGCTGAAAATCATGGAAAAAATAGTCCTGCATTAATTCCGTATCTCTCAAATAACACCAGCTGACCCATTCATAGGTTCCGCCAAAAGGGCCGACGATATTATCCCACCAGTATTTATCATTTCCGCCTGGATTTCCTCTTATGTCAAAGATAATATGATCAATTTTGCGATCGTCGACAGTGGCCAGATATTCGGCAATCATCTGCCGGTCTCTTTCATAAATCCGATCGTTGAATGAAGAAATTTTAAAGATTACGGCATTTTGCTCTTCATCATATGATGTCTCAATATCCGGTAGAAGATCATTGTTAATTTCCTGTACTGCTTTTGATGTGCCGGTTTCTTCCAGACAGGCATAGATGGCCTGTGTCTGTGGATTTTGCAGAACTTTCTTCCAGCCGTTATCGGGAACGTTCTCAGCTGCGTAATACTTTTGATAGGTAGCATAAACAGCAGTGTCAACCACGCCCAGATGTGCAAAATTATGCATCTTTCTGAACATAATTTCCAATAAATAATAAAAGCCTTCCGTGTCATGGATCCTGCTTTCCAGCTGCCGCCTCGTATCCGCTTTCAGCGCTTCAATAGTTACACCATGCTTCTCCAGATAAGGGAAATAAAAATAGTTCTCGTCAAGAATCTCCCACAATTTGTCATAGTCGGCCAGATATTCTTCTGTAGTGAAAGAAAGGGATACTTCACTTTCCTCCCTGGACGTGATCAAACTTGAAGAATAAACTGTGATAGCTGTAAGCAGAAAGAAAATGACTGTTATAGAAAGAATTCTTCTCTTCATAAGTAAACCACCTGTATCATTGCCCGTAAGGGAATAAAGCAGCCTGAGATCTGTTCTGCATAAAAGGCCGCAAAGTCCATATCAATGTCTGTATATATTTATTATATTCACAGGAGTAAATACTATCAAGAAAATTCCAGCCTCAAAAGTTTTGTAAAAATGGAGAAACACACGTTCTTGACGCTGTCAGGAAATATAGGTATAATTTTGTTATTGTAAAAGGGAAACTTACAGACTGACATGGGGGTGCGGGTATGAGACTGCGTAACATAACCGGTTCAAGAGAAATGATCGCAGAGAGCAGGTTTGTAGTGCACGAACCGCAGGAATATAAAGGCAGGTGGAGAGAGCTGTTTAGCAATGATCATCCGCTGCGGATAGAAATCGGCATGGGCAAGGGCAGATTCATCATGGATCTGGCAAGAATGCATCCGGAGATCAACTATGTGGGCATCGAGAAATATTCCAGCGTGCTGCTGCGCGGTATCCAGAAGATGGAGACGGATCCGTTGCCGAACCTGTATTTTATCCGGATGGAGGCGGAGGAGATCGCGGACGTGTTCGGCAGGGAAGAGGTGGAGCGGATTTATTTAAATTTCTCCGATCCGTGGCCGAAGGACAGGCATGCGAAGCGAAGACTGCCGTCCCGTGAATTTTTAAAACGATATGATGAGATACTGGTAAGAGACGGTGTGATCGAATTTAAAACGGACAATGAAGATCTGTTCCGGTTTGCGCTGGAAGAGATTGCGCCTGCGGGGTGGCAGCTTCTGCAGATGACGGAGGATCTGCACCACGATGAGAAGATGCTTGCCGGCAATGTGATGACGGAATATGAGGAGAAGTTCTCGGCGCTGGGCAATCCGATCTACAAGTATGTGATCGCCAGGTAAATGTTGACACATAAGCGGGTATAGTATCATGCGAAACCGGCAGATAATAGATCATGGCAGATCAATATTTTAATACAAATCATGAAAGAATACGTCAAACGTATGAAGAAGGAGGAAGAGAACTATGGAACACAAATTTACGACAGCTGATTTTGAAAAGGAAGTGCTGGAAGCCGATATCCCGGTGCTGGTGGATTTCTACGCGGACTGGTGCGGGCCCTGCAAGATGATGGCTCCCATCGTGGCGCAGCTGGCAGAGGAATACGACGGCAAGGTCAAGGTCGGCAAGTGCAATATCGATGATGAGGACGGGCTTGCGAGAATGTATCGCGTCATGTCGATCCCTACATTTAAGATCTTTGTTCAGGGTAAGGATGTGGCGACCATCGTAGGCGCCGTACAGAAGGAACAGCTGGTAGAAGAGCTTAAGAAGGTATTATAGACTTCATAAAATCATAGATCTTTTAAAAACAGTATGTAAAAAGGGATTCATAACCGACGGATCATCGCAGGTTATGAATCCCTTCTTCAGTCTTTAAACATGCACGATGCCCTTTTTCTCATCCCGGGAATAGAGCAGTTTGAGGATGATAGGCGTCGCGATCGAAGATACAAGGATCAGCAGGATGACAGCGGTGAAGTAATCTGCCGTCAAAAGTCCGGCGGCCAGACCCTTCTGTGCCACGATCAGGGCAACCTCTCCTCTGGTCATCATACCGACGCCGATTTTTAAGGAATCGGCGATGGTGTATTTGCACAGTTTACTGGTCAGTCCGCAGCCGATGATCTTGGCCAGAAGCGCCACGATTACGAAACAGATACAGAAGGCAAAGAGCTTGCCGTTCATGCTGTTGAAGGTGGTCTTTAAACCGATGCTGGCAAAAAAGACCGGGCCGAAGAACATATACGAACTGACATCGACCTTGCGCTTTATGTATTCGTTGTCACTTAAGCTGCACAGGATAACGCCTGCCACGTAGGCGCCCGTAATGTCTGCTATGCCGAAATATCTCTCTGCGATATAGGACAGGGCAAAACAGAAAGCTACGCCGATAATGGGCACACGCCTCGTGTGCGGATAGCGGTTATCCAGCGTGAGAAATATCTTGTAGAAAAGAAATCCGCCCACGATCGCTACCGCAAAGAAGGCAACGGTCTTGACAATGACCATCAGCGGGTTTGAATCCGGACTCTTGAAGCCGATGACAAAAGTCAGGACAATGATACCGATCACGTCGTCAATGATGGCGGCGCTGACGATGGTAGTGCCTACCTTACTCTTGATCTTACCCAGTTCCTGCAGCGAGGCGACGGTGATGCTGACACTGGTAGCCGTCATGATCGTGCCGATGAAGACTGCCTTGTAGAAATTCTCACTGCCCCAGGGTGCCATGCCGTAGAAGCCCATGTACAGAAGTGCTCCCAGGACAAGCGGAACAAATACACCGGCACAGGCGATCAGAAAAGCCACCGGGCCTGTTTTGATCAGTTCCTTCAAGTCGGACTCCAGCCCTACAGAAAACATCAATATGATCACGCCTACTTCCGCCATCTGCGTGATAAAGTCGGTCTGCGAGATCCAGCCGAACACGCATGGTCCGACTAACAGCCCGGCAATGATCTGGCCCACAACCTGCGGCGCCTTAAATTTTCTTGCGAGAATGCCAAAACACTTGGCAAAGAGCAAAATGATTGCAAGATCTCTTAAAATTTCATATGATTCCATAATATCCCCTCCGTTTCCATAAATAGTTATAATCTGAAAAGAAAAGAATGTCAATGTTTGAGATAAAATTAGAAGTATGGTTTTTTTCTATTTTAGGTTATGTTATAGTGTAATACATTGATTGCCTAATGCGCATACTGAAATTATACCCTGTTGCAGGGGAAATGGTCATTCAGGTGTTATCTTGCCGTGAATATTTTCAAACTCGGCTACATGCCTCTTGATGAGCACTTCCAGCTCCCGATTGGCAGAACGTCCATTGTAATCAGCGACAGAATGAAATTTTTTCAGTAGAACAGGGTCAGTTCTTAATGTAAATTTGGTTGTATCAGATTTCATAAAACGGCCTCCATTTGACTTTATTATAATGTCAAAATGACGGCACTTTTATCATTGACGGCATTATGACGGCACTTTATAATTTTCAAGTAGAAAAGGACAGGGGAACAATATGACAAGAGAAGAACTATTAGATATTTTAGTAAAAGAAAGAACACAGGACATTCTGGAAGAATCCCTGAGGAACAATGAAGTATATCAAACGGCTATGGAAGAACATGATAAGGCCTGCGAAAGACTGGAAATGGCCGGGTTGAATGAGGAACAAAGAGAGGTTGTTGACGAGGTGCTGTCTACGATCAGCCGTTGTATGGCAATATATGGATCAGCAGGATACAGACAGGGACTGGATGATGGGATAGATCTTGTTGTAGAGATATTGAAAGTCCCGTCTACAGAACTGAATGACAATATACTTATGCTGAAAAAGGATGAATAATGGCAATGAAAAACATCAGATTCCAGGGAACCTGATGTTTTCATCTTTGCTTATAGTCGAAGCGACAGGATTTGAACCTGCGACCTCTGCGTCCCGAACGCAGCGCTCTACCAAGCTGAGCCACGCTTCGATTTGCGAACAACTAAAATAATACAACATTCGCGGGGGTGTTGTCAATGTTTTAAGGCAAAATATTTTAAAAAATTATAGTACAGGAGGATACGAAGATGGTATGATATAATTATAAGAGCGGAAAAGACTTCGGAAAGGAGTGTGCAGTCGCATGGCGGAGAAGAGAAAACTTCCGATCGGAGTTGAATTTTTCAGAGAGTTTCATACGGAAAATTTTTACTATGTGGACAAGACCGGGTTTATCGGTGAACTTCTGCGG